>NZ_JAQJCU010000038.1:0-1140 GCF_029125915.1 Tenacibaculum bernardetii | reverse complement strand
ATTTTTAACTCAAAATTAGTTCCGCCTGAGTGATTTCTAAAGTTTTTGCTAACGTCTCGGCTATGATTAGTACGGGAATAAAAGTGCACTTTTGTTTCCGTTTAAGCGATTAGCCAAATCTTTTTGTTTGTTTTTATTTTTTCTATTTAAAAGCCAAATCCAAAAGATTTGGCGGACTTTCTAAATATACACAGATCTTAGTTTAAAGCCCAAAACCCGTATTAATTATAGCCATTGTTAGCCATTGTTATTTTATTCAAAATCAATATTCCAATTATTTCTCAATGACTGTAATTTAGGAACAACACAAGATTTTTCTTCATTTTCAGCCGACACGAAAATCGGTACTAAATCATCTTTCTTTTTATCACTCATAATCGAAAAATCAGTTGTAAATGATTCTCCAATATTTTTTTTTCCGTTTCTTGTTTCATATTCATAATGCACAATAATTCCTTGTCCAACATTAGAAACAGGAAGTCCAGATTTTGGCATCATAGAAACTATCTTTCCTTTTGATACTTTTCCGAATTTGTAGAGTTTGAGTTCTTTTTTTAAGTTTAAGATTGAATAGATTAAAAAAGGTAATCCAATAATCAGAAATGGGATTGGAATAAGCAAAAAGAACCAAATTGAAAATCCATATGGTTTTAAGTCTTTTACTATTGAATTTCCGTTGAGTTCTTTAATTTCAATATCATTTCCAATTTCTAGTTTTTCTATTTTTCTTTCTTCTAGAACTTTATATTTAGATTCAATTTCCTTTCCATTCTCTGAATATTTGTATGAAATTATTGTTGGGTGAACTCCGTTAATGGTCACATTATATTGAGTTTCAATGTCCGTTATTTCAGCAGTAGTTTCTATTCCTTGTGAGTTTATTAAGTCATAATCAATTTCTGGCGTGTCGTTTCCGAATGACGAAAACACTATTGATAAAACAATTACAAGGAATAATGGAATTAGAGTAAAAAGAAAACCAAAAAGCATTGGAATCGGTTTCTTTTTCAGAATATTCAGTATAGTTGAGAATTTTACTTTTCTAGGCGTATTGTTCATTCGTTCGTTTCGTTTTTCTAATAATGGCTAACGGTTTTTTGTATAGAAAGTTGCTTTGTAAGAGCTCGGCGAATTTTCCGC
>NZ_JAQJCU010000037.1:0-1231 GCF_029125915.1 Tenacibaculum bernardetii | reverse complement strand
AATTCGGAAAAGCGCTGCGCTCTTTTCCTTAACGAAATCATGCACAAAGCCGTTGCCCACAATTTGAAAAAATGCAGAAATACATCATAATTTTAGCTTTGATTACAATGTCTTGCAAAGGACAAAACGAAAAAAAAAATACGACTGAAATACCTACGTCTGAAATTATTAAAACTTCGGAATTTGAATTAATCAAAGCTGAAAATCAAAAAGGATTATTGATATTATTTCCTTGTTTCCCTTGCGACACGGAAAACACATTAAGCGAATTTAAAATTAAGGATATTAGTGTTAAAAACGGCTTTTCAGTTTTAGCAATGAATTTGAACCAACATTTGTTCTTAAATCCAACCGAAAAACAAAAATTAGCAGAACAATTAGAAATAATAATTTCTCAAAACGACCTCACCAAGGAAAATATATTCATCGGTGGTTTTTCAAGTGGCGGAAATGTGAGCCTATTAATCAGCGATTACCTTGTAGAGAATAAAAGCCCAATTCAACCCGAAGGTCTTTTTATAGTGGACTCACCAATTGACCTTTTAGCACTTTATAAAACTGCAAAAAAGAACTTGGAAATGAACTTTGCAGAACCGTCCATTCAAGAAGCGATGTGGATAAAGGATTTTTTTGACAAAGAGTTTGGAAATCCTGAAAACGGAATAGCTAATTATGAAAAAAACTCGCCTTTTACTTACGAAACACAAAATATTGAGAACTTGCGAGGATTGAAAAATCTAAAAATCAGATTTTACACAGAACCTGATTTGAAATGGTGGAAAGAAAACAGAAAAAACGATTTTGAGGATTTAAACGCTTTTTACATTGAAAAACTTTCGGACAGATTAAAAACTGAATTTAGAAATACAAATGTTGAACTTATAAAAACAGAAAATCGAGGTTATCGAGAAAATGGAGAAAGACATCCACATTCTTGGTCTATAGTAAATGAAGAAGATTTAATGAATTGGATGACCGAATAAAAACTGTGGGCAACAACGTATATAGCTCATAGCTAGTGAGTTGATTAATCGAAGTTAAGGTATATTTGCTAGTCCGCCAAATTTTTTAATTTGACTTATTAAAAAAAAGATAATAAGAAAAATTAAAAAATTCGGCTTGTGCTTCATCCGAAAATAATTTTATAATTTGCACGCTACGAGCCATATACAAAACCGTTGCAAGTAATGGCGGAAAATTACTCAGACGGAAAAAATTCTGAGTTGAAAAG
>NZ_JAQJCU010000036.1:0-1307 GCF_029125915.1 Tenacibaculum bernardetii | reverse complement strand
CTTAAGTTAGCAATTTAATAAAAAGGTTAAATTTAAGAGATATAAATCAGAAAGAATAAAAGAGAGAATTAAGGTTAATATATACGGTGAAGTATTGACTTCGACAACATTGATAATCCTCTCTCTTTTCTACTAACAATCACGTTCAGTTCTGTGAGACCTAGATCTCGATTTCAAGTTGTTGTGAGTCAAGTAGCTTATTCTTTCATAAAACAGTTCTTATGAATAAATATAAGGAAATTTTTGGAGTTGACATAAGTAAAGATGTATTTGATGTTCATGGAAGTAAAAGCGGCCATGATCAATTTAAAAATGATGCCTCTGGTTTTAAGGTCTTTCTAAAAAACCTTCCTAAAGAATCATTAGTTATAATGGAAGCTACGGGTTATTATCATTATCGGCTAGCTCAGTTTTTATTTAAACAAGGTATTTTAGTTTCGGTAGTGAATCCTTTATCGGTAAAGCGTTTCATTCAGATGAAATTATCTAAAGTAAAAACAGATAAAAGTGATGCCAAAGCCATTTGCGAATATGGACAAATAAATGAGGTTCCTTTATATACAGCTCTTACAGATGTACAAAGTGAATGCTTGCAATTGTTTCGTTTAATGGATAGTTTTATCAAGAAACGCACAGCAACCAAGAATAAAATACATGGAGAAGAAGTTTTAGGCATTCCTTCAAAATGGGTTTATCGTTCTTTGAAAAGAGATAAAAAACATTTAGATAAAGAGTTAAAAGGAATTGAAGAAAGGTTGCTGTCTTTGGTAAAACAAGAGCAGCAGGTACAGTTAACCTTATTAACCAGTATTCCAGGGATCGGACTTAAAACCGCCTTATTTATGCTAGTAATTACCGATGGTTTTACCAAGTTTGAAAACTCAAAACAACTTTGTAGTTATGTTGGTATAACACCTATAATACGAGAGTCTGGCAGTAGTGTAAGAGGTCGAAGTAGGATTAGTAAAGTTGGTAATAGAAAGTTACGTAATCTTTTGTTTTTGTGTTCCTTTAATGCCTGCAAACATAATAAGGCATGTAAAGATATTTATGAGCGTATTGTAAACAAAGGAAAGAGTAAAAAACTAGCATTAATAGCTGTTTCAAATAAGTTAATAAAACAAAGTTTTGCTATTGCAAAATCGGGTTTACCTTATGATGAAAAGTATATTTCGGTATTAGCTAAATAAGTAGTTATTATACAGGAAATAAAAACTTAAAATACCAAGTAATAGCATTTTGAGTCTAGAATATTATTGTGTAAATTTAATAAAGAAAAGGTTTGTTTTTTACCTCAGTTCTTTGTT
>NZ_JAQJCU010000035.1:0-1348 GCF_029125915.1 Tenacibaculum bernardetii | reverse complement strand
TGATTTTAATTCAGAATTGTTTCCGTCTGAGTAATTTCTGCTATTATTTGCAACGTGTTTATATATGGTTTGTTGCGTCGTTTAAGCAACTAATTTAGTAAATAATTACAGACAAAGAAAATCCGCGAGGATTTTCGTAAGTAAGCAAAAAGCTAGCAATAAATTATATATGTTGTTGTGTGTAGTGTTTTTAATATCTAATTTTTATTTCAGTTCCATTTTTCATATTAAAGATTGATTTCAAAATTCTGATTAGTTCTTTATGAATAAATTCAATTTCATTTTTTGTTTCAGATTTATACCATTTTGAGTAATTAGGTGAAACATTTCCTTCATTATCTTTTTCATTCGGTTTTGAAAACTCAAGATTTAAAATTTCCTCAATTTTACTTTCAGAGTATTTTTTATTTTCATTGAGAAATTCATTACTCACAATTTCTGCATAAAATTCCTTACTCTTAATAAAACCTTTGTATTGAATATAATAAGAGTCAAATTCAATAATTAAATATTCTAAATTCGGATTTTTCGATAATATTTCTGTTAAATCTTTCTCAAATTTCTCCTTTTCAGTTTCCCATTTATAGGTTTTTATTTTTTCAAAATTTCTCTTTTTAAGTAATGCTAAAATTCCGATTGTAACTATTAAAACTCCAATTACTAATTTCATTTTCTGTTCATTTTTTGCATTACACACAACGGCTTTGTATAAGATTAGTTGCGGTTTTGTGTGCGAGGATTTTCCGGAGGAAAATCAGACGTAACAAAATTGCAACGACTTTCGGTAAAGCACTAATTTAAGCAATTAATTTTATACGTTGTTAGCTTTTAGTGCTTTTGTCCGCTTAAATTCCATTCCGATTTTCTTTTTTTTGTCAGTTTTCAATTCCGCAAACTTGCTGAATTTCCGCAATATTTTCAATTCCGATTGAGTAAGCAATTCCATAACTTGCTAAATTCCGTTTGAGTTATATTCCGATTCCGCACACGAGCTAAAAAGTAAGATGTAATTTAAATTATGAGTGAGATTTCAGAGTTCTGTTTTTCCAATAATTATGATATAGTTTTCCTGTGGTCATAGTTGAACCAATCATTAAAAAATAGATCATTACATAATTTTTTTGAAAAAAACTTTCAGTAAATAAATCGGTAATACTTAAAGTCAATAAAGTAATACCAATAAACCATAATAATCCGAATATAATTATATGTTTCTTTGTCGGGTTTGTTATAAAACTATTTTTTTTATCTTTCATTTCTTTTTTTAGTTCTGATTTTTTTTCGGCATTAAAGATAACGGTTTTGTGCTTATAGTTTGTTGCGTAAATTTAGCGAAAAAATAATAAAT
>NZ_JAQJCU010000034.1:0-1444 GCF_029125915.1 Tenacibaculum bernardetii | reverse complement strand
CCTGCGGAAAATTCGCCGAGCTCTTACAAAGCAACTTTCTATACAAAAAACCGTTGGCGGTAATTAGAAAATGAACGAACTACGATTGACATCAAATCCTGAATTAATTGAAAAGTTGACTTCGGACTTTATCAAAACAGAAGTTGATTCTAATACTTGGGGAACTCTTTATTTATATCCAAAGACCAACGAGAAATGGCAAAAAATCTATGTAGAAACTGAATATCACGGAGGCGGACATCCAGTTTTATTTAAATTACCTGACCCACGAAAAATAGATTTAATTCAAATTGCACTCAATTCTGAAGACCTTGACGAAATTACTACAGCTTCTGCTCTACTTGTTGTTAATGAAAAAGAACTAAAAGATGAATTTAGAGAAGAGCTCATTATTGCAATTGAAAATAAAATAAACCAAAAGGATTTTAAATGGAATAAGTTGAACTCTGAAAAAATGAAATCAATTATTTCCGAAACGCAACTTTTTGACAAAACTAATAGACGACCGATATTAGGAAAGAAAAACATTGAAATAGAAAAGGACTTTGAATTTTATAAAGAGATTTCTGAAAGAGCAAAAAAAATAATAACTACCGCCAACACCGTGTAAAAAACATTGCTTATTTTAGTTAAGCCGTTTGGTCGTTGCTTTGTTTGCTAGCTTCTGATTTTCCTTCGGAAAATCCTCGCCCTCAAACACGCAACGTTCCTTACACATAAACGTTGGCGGTAATTAGAAAATGAACGAACTACGATTGACATCAAATCCTGAATTAATTGAAAAGTTGACTTCGGACTTTATCAAAACAGAAGTTGATTCTAATACTTGGGGAACTCTTTATTTATATCCAAAGACCAACGAGAAATGGCAAAAAATCTATGTAGAAACTGAATATCACGGAGGCGGACATCCAGTTTTATTTAAATTACCTGACCCACGAAAAATAGATTTAATTCAAATTGCACTCAATTCTGAAGACCTTGACGAAATTACTACAGCTTCTGCTCTACTTGTTGTTAATGAAAAAGAACTAAAAGATGAATTTAGAGAAGAGCTCATTATTGCAATTGAAAATAAAATAAACCAAAAGGATTTTAAATGGAATAAGTTGAACTCTGAAAAAATGAAATCAATTATTTCCGAAACGCAACTTTTTGACAAAACTAATAGACGACCGATATTAGGAAAGAAAAACATTGAAATAGAAAAGGACTTTGAATTTTATAAAGAGATTTCTGAAAGAGCAAAAAAAATAATAACTACCGCCAACACCGTGTAAAAAACATTGCTTATTTTAGTTAAGCCGTTTGGTCGTTGCTTTGTTTGCTAGCTTCTGATTTTCCTTCGGAAAATCCTCGCCCTCAAACACGCAACGTTCCTTACACATAAACGTTAGCAAAAACTTTAGAAATCACTCAGGCGGAACTAATTTTGAGTTAAAAA
>NZ_JAQJCU010000033.1:0-1506 GCF_029125915.1 Tenacibaculum bernardetii | reverse complement strand
TCATTGAGCAGAACCGTTAAAAATGACAATTATGAGTAATTTAAAAGACATTAAATCGGAAATTGAAAAATATGAGAATGACTCAAATCTGACTGAATTGAACATAAATTCAACATCTGAATTTAACTCGTTTGTGGAATTGAAAACTGAATTGAAAACCAAAACCCGAATTGAATGCGGAATTTAGCATATTGCGGAATTGCTCACTCAATCGGAATTGAAAACTAAAAAGTAGAATATGAAAAACATCTTTATTTATTACTTGACAATTTTAACGCCACTTGCAATTATAATTTGGCTGAACAAAACCGAATCTATAAATTCCACATATTTTGTGGGACTTTTATTTTTCTATTTATTAATTTTTAGAACTTATATAGATGGAAAAAGACTGTCTGACAAAAATGTAATTCCTAAAAAAGATATTTGGAAAATGATAATTCCAGGAAAACACATTGAGTATTTTAAAGAACTATATCTGAAATAAGATAAGAACTAAAAATATAGCGGAATAAAAACAACGAAATGCCAACACCGTATATAATTAATTGCTTGTTTTAAGCCTACTTACGAACATTCCTGCGGAATATTCTATCTGTGATTTATTTGCTAACTTAGTTTCTTAACCACGCAACTAACCATACACAAAACCGTTGGCAACAAGCTAAAAAAAATGATGAAAACATTGAAAATTACAATTTTATTAATTACACTAACATTAATTAGTTGCTGGAATGGAAAAGTTGAAAAAATTGAAAAAAAAACTGATTCAGACCATAATCAACCAAAAAAAATTGTATTAGAAAATGTATACTCTCTTGAAAAGATTATTAACAAAATAAAAGAAAAAAAAGTTCCGTTAATTGACTCAACAAATTTCGATAATTTTAAATCTACAGATTTTTACAATGCCGAGCAACTAAAAGTATTGCAAATTAAAAAAATCTATCCTGAAATAGATAATGAAATTGAATATGAATCAACCAACAAAGATGGAAAACCACCATACACATATTATTCTACAAAAGATGATTTTAAAGTAGCTTCCTCTTATAAACTAAACATTTCAGACAAATTTACGACAATCATTTTAACAACTTATAAAGGAGAACACGAAATTGAATCATCAATTATTAATTATGACTTGAAAGGTAACCTAATTGATTTTAAAGTAATATCTTATGATGAAATCGCAGAAGGAGCATTTAGAATAGAAACTAAAATTGAACAAACTAAATTAACTATTTCGAATATCGTATGGTTTGATGGAAGGGTTGAAGAAAAAGAAGAGTTTAAAATTGACCAAAACGGAAAAATAAAGCCAGTTGCCAACACCGTGTATAAATAATGCTTAATTTGGTGCTTAATCAAAGTATAGTGCCTTTTTGTTACATCTGATTTTCCTGCGGAAAATCCTCGCTCACAAAAACGCACTATTCATACACAAAACAGTTGCAAGTAATGGCGGAAAATTACTCAGACGGAAAAAATTCTGAGTTGAAAAGC
>NZ_JAQJCU010000032.1:0-1983 GCF_029125915.1 Tenacibaculum bernardetii | reverse complement strand
TCTATTATTTTTTCGCTAAATTTACGCAACAAACTATAAGCACAAAGCCGTTGGGCTTAATTAAAAAAACAAACTAAATGCAAATAACCGAATTACTGAAATTAACCGAATGGTTTAGTGATTATATTATTGATAATGGAGTTCCTACAAAATATACAGCTCTTTATAATCAAATGAATGCAAATATTCGGAGAAATAATAACCAACAACTTGTTCCTTTTGAATCACAAAAAGAAAGTCTAATTGAATCAATAGTGGGAATAAATTTTCAATCTTTAAGTCTCGAACAAATTAACTTTCTTGATAAACTTGAGATTACAGATCTTATTGGAGAATCTGGTGTTCGAAAAATTGAGCAAATTTTAATTGAGAACAGTTTAGATATAGCAACTGCTACAAGTAAAATAAAAGAATCTTCCGATATAATTACTAAAGCACAGTCAACAATTAAAGAGTTACAAACTACTTTATATAAATCATTTGAAATTGAAGAGAGTGAAGAAGTTGAAGATGATAAAGTACTAATGCGAGTTTATTTTCAAAATGATGTTTCAATTGAGAATTTAACAGATTTTAAAAAGCTAAGTGCGACTTGGTATGATATAGGTAGAGGAATTGCAATGGCTCAAGATAAAAGTCCAGAAGATTTTAATATAATTGGAGCAAAAAAAGGTTCTATTATTATAGAAATGGCTGTAATTGTTGGACTTGCAACAAGCGTTAGTAAAATTCTACTTGAGTCTCTAAAGGTTGCTGACAGATTTATCAATGTACTTAAACAAGTAGAAGAACTTAAAGGATTAAAACTTGGGAACAAAAAAATTGCTCAAGAACTGAAAAAAGAAGCTGAAAAAGAGAGAGATGAAGGAACTGCTACTATTTTAGAAAATGCTATCTCAGACTTGAAACTAAATGCTGAACAAAACGGAGATAAAGTTACCGCTTTAGGAAAATCAATAACCAAACTAATTGCATTTACTCAAAACGGAGGAATTGTGGACTTTGTGCAACCTAATGAGCCTGCAGAAGATGATGAAAATGCAGAAATAAGACAAGAAATTCAACGATTGAAAACAAATATTGGGGAAATAAGACTTTTGGAAAGTCAAATAAAGTTATTAGAAAATAAAGTAAACGGAGAAAATAACTAAGCCCAACACTATATATAGCTCATAGGGAGCTTTCTAGCTTTAGAAAGGGCAGAGATTAATGATTGACCGCCAAATGTAAAATTTGGCTATTAAAAAAATAAAATTTCAATACAAAATGTTTACATTTGGCTAAGAGATTTCTAAAAACAAACTGCTAGTCCTCTCCCCTACGAGCTATATATTTAACGTTGTGTATAAGCGAATTCCGAATCTATAAAAGCTGTATCTTGGCTTTGAAAACATGTTGATTGATTCCCACAACTCTAAAATATGTTGGATTGACTCCCTAATCTATTACTTGATAACTTTGCACGCAAAACTTTGTCGGTGGATTGATTCGCAAATCTATAAAATGACGGTTGGATTCTTTAAACTCAATATTTTATATCCGTCGGTTTGCTATCACTTCCGTTTCGGTTGGATTGAACCCCACGAAATCGCAATAAAAAACAAGAAAAATTTTTGAGTATTTTAAGTCATTATTGTTGCTCTTTCTTTTCTGCTGGACTTGACTCATAAAACGATTACTTAGGTCTCGGTTGGATTGACTCGAACGAATTGATAAGGACAATGAATAGAAAACAAGCCTATACACAACACTAGCTATAGTTTATTTGGGAGGTTCTGCTGAAATGAAATTTCCTGCTTTCCACTAAGCCCGCCAAAAAATTGGTTTTGTTTGGTAAAAATGATAAATTTACAAAGAAAACAAAAGTTCTGGCTATATAGTAAATGAAAGTGTAGTGCTTTCTAAACCCAAACAAAACCATAGCCTCAACGTTAGCAAAAACTTTAGAAATCACTCAGGCGGAACTAATTTTGAGTTAAAAAT
>NZ_JAQJCU010000031.1:0-2537 GCF_029125915.1 Tenacibaculum bernardetii | reverse complement strand
ATGATTTTAATTCAGAATTGTTTCCGTCTGAGTAATTTCTGCTATTATTTGCAACGGCTTTGTGCATGGTTTCGTTAAGGAAAAGAGCGTAGCACTTTTCCGAATTTGAACGAAAGATAATAAAAGTGCGAGGAAATTCCGCAAGGAAGTTCCACCTTAATGAATTATGCGCATTGTTAGGTTTTCGTTTTATTGGTTTTTCCGTTCTATTTTAATTCTCAATTATTATTTCCGCAAAGATTCTAATTCCGTAATTATGATTTCACGCTTTGCTATTCAATTCCATTTTCAAAACTTCTCAAAACTCTCAAAGTTTGTAATTTTATTTCAAAACTCTCCAGCTTTTAGATTTTTATTTACTGAAACAATTCTAAACTGGAATTTTTCTATTTGAAAAAAATTGGCTTAAAAAACTAAATTGTTCAAGCTACTTTTTTTGAGTTGTAATTAAATTCCAAAATAGCTTTTCTGTAAATTTTTCCACCATTGTAAGAATTCACTTTAAAAACTAAAAGCCTAATTTTTAACGATTTTACGTTAATGAAACCTAACGGTCTTGTGTATGGTTAGTTGCGTGGTTAAGCAACTAAATTAGCAAACTTTTACGAACCCGAGAAAATTCCGCAGGAATTTTCGCAAGTAGGCACGTAAAAAGCAATTAATTATACACGGTGTTACCTGCTGGCTTTATTTACGTAAAATTTTTATTAACTCTTCAGCACTCAGATGTGCAAACACACCGATTAATAATTGTATTGAACTGACAACAGCAAACTTTTCATCTTCCAGAGTCGAATAGTTCTTATTTTCTAATGATTCAATATCGTATAATAAAACTTCTGTAATATTTTGTTTCCCTTTATTATTAACCCTTTTTGTTCCATTTGCCAAAATGTAGGTTGTCGGTTCAACATTTTTTGAAAGTTCAATCGCTTTTTTTCCAATAGTAATAATTTCGTCAGTCGAATTTGATTCCCAAATATCAAATTTTAACTTATCCAGTTCTTTAATTAATTCAATTTGTTCCTCTGTAGGTTTAGGTTGTCTATGCATATTAATTCAGTTTTATTTCAATCGTTTTGTTTTCGAGGTCAATTTCAATCCATTCCGAATTCGATTCCAATTCAGGCATTGATTCGGTTAAGTCTAAACCCTTTGAGTAATTACTTAAGGCTTTTTGTCCAAAATAAACAGTCGCTTTAAATTCCGTTTGTCCAGTTTTTCCAATCCACGCTTTAGTTTCTATTTTACGTTTATCATTCACGTATTTTTTAGTCAATTGTTTTTCTGTTGGCAACCACGAAACACCATCACACCAAAACCCTTTTAATTCTTTATCAGTCGATTTTTTCAATTCGTGACAAATTCGGTATTCTAGTTGAGTGCAGAATTCCTCATTAAATGGTGTCTCGATTTTTTGTTGTGCGTTCGTCATTTCAGCTTGCAGGTAACGTGTTTGTGTAAGATTAGTTGCGTGTTTCAAGCACTAAAGTTAGTAAATAAATAACAGATAGAATGTCCGCGAGGACTTTCGTAAATTGGCTAAAACCAGCAATTAATTTTACACGGTGTTGGCAATAGTTATTTTAATTCCTTGTAAATTGTGTTTATAATTTCAAGAGTTTTATTAATTTTCAATTTTAAACCTTTATTATTTATTTCTGGATTGAAGTCTTTTGCTTCATAAATATTTATTTGCTTATAATTCCAGTATATTCTAATACTTGGCAATGAATTATTTATTAAATTCCTTTTAGATGAATTTTTAATATTTTGATAATATTCTTGGTTTAAAAATTCAAAATCTATTCGCCCATTTATATTTAGATTAATTCCTTTTTTAGGAAAGTCATTTATTTTAATAGATTCATTGAATTCTATTTTATGATTTGGATATGTTTTTTTCAAAATTTTCATTAAACTTGGTAAATGAAAATTCCAGCATTCGATGTAATTTGGATTTATCTTTAAAGTGTCTGAATTGGATTCAATTACTTGTTTTGATACTTTTTCAATAGATTTTTCTTTTGAAGATGAATTCTTAATGGATTCTATTTCTTTTAAAGTCTCTTCATAGATATTTGAATCAGAATTTTTTTCAATCAGTATTCCCATTTCTCTATTATTTCTTTCAGAAAACTCGTATAAGTTCATTGAAGTAATAATTAAAGACTTTTCATTATGATAGCATTTAGCGTGTAGATTTTCACAAAAAAATAGTTCTAAATTTTTTAAAGATTCTATTTTCTTTTTTTCTTTTATTCTAAGTTCACTTTTTCCATAAATAATTGTAATTATTATATTTTCTTTATCTGCGTCTGCTAATCTATCAATTAAATTTTTGCTTAAATTTAGATATGGTGTAACTAAAGTCAGGTTTTTTTCTGCATTTAGTATTATTTGTTCAATATAAAATGAGTTTCCTACAGTTGTTAGGAATTTAGCCATATTATTTTCAGATTTGAGTGAGTTTAATTATTGCCAACGGCTTTGTGCATGATTTCGTTAAGGAAAAGAGCGCAGCGCTTTTCCGAATT
>NZ_JAQJCU010000030.1:0-2914 GCF_029125915.1 Tenacibaculum bernardetii | reverse complement strand
CCTGCGGAAAATTCGCCGAGCTCTTACAAAGCAACTTTCTATACAAAAAACCGTTAGCACCAATTTGAAAAAATGAATAATTTGAATGACATAAAATATAGAACTACCTTAATTGTCTTCGCTACTCTAATATTTCAATTTGTTGGATGTAAACAGCTACCTGAAAAATCCGAAGAGACTGAAAAATTAAGTAAAGTAAATTTTCATCATATCCATCTAAATGTTACAGACAGAGATTCAACTATTGCATATTATCAAAAATACTTTGGTGCGACTCAAATAAAATATCGAGAGCGAGTGGATGCTCTTTTTACGGAAAAATCGTTTTTATTAATGAACCTTGTCGATACTGCACCATCAACACATTTAGGTTCCAGTTTATGGCATATTGGTTGGTCAGGTGTGGATGGTCAATCTGAATTTGACTGGAGAGTCAATGAAGGAATAGCGGTTCATACCAACATTACACCTCTTGGTGATAATTTTTGGATGTACTTTCTTGGCCCAGAAAAAGAAGTCATAGAAGTTTATACTGGAAACAAAAATCATAGGTTTGAACATATCCACTTACTATCATCTGATGTTGATAAAACTATGAACTGGTTTGAATCCAATCTAGGATTCCTTCCAGTATATAAAGAAGCGAAGCAATGGCAGAATAACGAGCTTCGATGGAAATGGAATTTATTGACCGTCAATAATATTAATATAATTGTGTTTGGCAAACCAGTTGAGGAAGAATCGTGGTGGACTAATGAAGAAATTAAACCAACAGATGGTAGCTCAATCGATCATATTGGTTTTTCAACTGAAAATATTGAGTTTCTAATGAAGAAAATGAAATCCGATGGACTAGATATTGTTCATAATATAAAAATTGACTCTATTCACGGAATGAAAAGTTTTTTTGTTAGAGGTCCTGACAGTCTATTAGTAGAAATAGTAGAGGAAAAGCCAATTCCTGAAGGTATTTGGCGTTGAAAATACTAAAGACTACACTTTTCATTAAATGAACAACAGATTATATAAATGATTAAAAAACTGGTGCTAACACCGTATATAATTTATTGCTAGTTCTAGCCTACTTACGAAAATCCTCGCGGATTTTCTATTCGGTTTTTATTTGCTAAATTACGTGCTTAAACACGCAACAAACCATATACAAGACCGTTGTAAAACATATAAAACAGAACTCAAATTGAAAATTGAATTTCATAAAATATTTTATCTTTTCTGTATAATTTTTGTATTTCAATCGTGTACAGTTTTATCTCAAAACTCAAGAGTTTCTAAAGAACCTCGTTTATCGAAAATATACACATCTGATATTGACAATTTCTATAAAGCGTTCGATTTAGCAATAAATGATACTGATAATGCCAAAATTATTTTCAAAAAAGAATATTTCTCAAAAGGAACAAAAGGTCTTAAAGATTTCTATAAAACTAAAATCGGAAATGTTGAAAAATTTGCGGAATTTGTGATTAGGCACAAAGAATTCTACAAATCAATTAGAAACGATATAACGAATATTGATGATTTAAAAGAAAGAATTTATTCAAATTTTGATTCTTTCAAAAGTATTTATCCAAATGCCGTTTTTCCCGATGTATATTTTGTGATTGGAAAATTTCAATCAAACGGAACAATTTCAAAGAGAGGCTTATTAATCGGAACAGAAATCCTTTGTCGAACAGAAAACACAAATACAGAAAATTGGAATAAAGATATTTTGAGAATTAGTATGTTGAGAAAACATATCCCAATAACTGTCAGTCACGAATTGGTGCACTTCAATCAATCAAAAATGGAAGATGGAAATACATTGCTTTCGAAAAGTATGAGAGAAGGTTCAGCAGAATTTATAGCGGAATTAATAAGTGGAGAAACTGATGGAGATTATTCTGAATTTATTGGAAAAGAAACAGAAATCTGGAATGACTTCAAAACTGACAAAAATAAAAGTATTTGGAATTCTTGGCAAAAAGCAAATGAACAAAGACCAAAAAATGCTGGATATTGGACAGGCTATTTGATTTGTAAAGCATATTACGAAAAAGTTAAAGACAAAAATAAAGCAGTATTAGACATTTTAAGTATTCAAAATTATGATGATTTTTATGAAAAGAGTAACGTAGAAGAATACATAAAAGAGAATTTTGAGAAATAAAAATACGTTTTACAACACCGTATATAATTTATTGCTAGTTCTAGCCTACTTACGAAAATCCTCTCGGATTTTCTATTCGGTTTTTATTTGCTAAATTAGGTGCTTAAACCACGCAACAAACCATATACAACAACGTTGGCAGTAATGTAAAAAACGAACAAAATCGAAATTTAAGACCATTGAAAAACTAAAAAACAAATGAATTACATTGTTGAGAATGAAAAATTGACCCTTCAATATATCCCAGGAAATGGAGCTTGGACTTATCAATTGATAATTCCCAACACGAAAAATATCAAAGGAAAATGGGGCGATTTAAAAGTGTCTGGGACAATAGATGGTTATGAAATAAAAAATAAGAATTTAGGGCCAGTAAAAAATTCGGACAAAAAAATGTCTGTTAATTCGGAAATTAGAAACGCAATAAACAAAGATGGAGGAGATACTGTTATCGTGACATTATATCTGGAAAATCAAACTGGAATGAATGACAATTCTGAAATTTTGGAATGCTTTAAAGATGCACAAGTTTTGCGAATTTTTGAACGGCTGGAGAAAATAGAACAGACAGAAATTCTAAATGAAATCTGGACTGTTGCTACGGACGACCAAAAAGCGGAAAAAATAATCAAGGCAATTGAAAACCTTGAAAGTAAACGGAGATAAGTGAGTGGAAAAACACTACTGCCAACACCGTATATAATTTATTGCTAGTTCTAGCCTACTTACGAAAATCCTCGCGGA
>NZ_JAQJCU010000029.1:0-3202 GCF_029125915.1 Tenacibaculum bernardetii | reverse complement strand
TGTGCTTTATTTATTATTTTTTCGCTAAATTTACGCAACAAACTATAAGCACAAAGCCGTTGTGCAACATATGACCAAAACCGAAAGTTAATGACAAACCGAATTTTAACAGCTCTTACAATTAGAATAGCTGGAATATATTTATTCACGAAAATTTTTGACCATTTTGGTTCTTACTTTTTTTCAGTTTACGGAACTGCTACTATGGCTCGATTTGACGAATTGTTGAGTGAACCGATTGACAAATTCTTTTTTACTGGAACATTTCTGACAATAGCGAATATTGTCGTTTCAATATTTCTATTCGTGAAAGCGGAATGGATTGCTAAAAAACTAATAAAAGCGGACAATGAAATAAAAACGGAACTGAACGCTGAATCTCTGACAAAAGTGATTTTATTGACAGTCGGAATTATTTGGTTAGCGAAATTGATTTATCTAATTCCTGATCTAGTTGAATACTGTTCTAAATTTATTTCGAGCATGAATGGAAATGAAGAAATTGAATTACCTGATTTTGCGATAGCGAATTATATTATAAAAACGATTTTGATACTAATAATAATATTCCGAATTGAAAAAATATCGAATTGGATTATAAAGAAAATATAAAAATACGTTGCACAACAATGTGTATAATTCATTGCTGGTTATAGCCTACTTACGAAAGTCCTCGCGGACTTTCTATCTGTGATTTATTTGCTAACTTTAGTGCTTAAACACGCAACGAAATCATACACTAGACCGTTGTATACCATTTGAAAAAATGAAAAAAAACGATATTATTTTTTATTTAGGTATTCTATTTTTATTGATAGGAGTACTTGGATTTACTTACATGATGATTTTTTTTATTATTGCAATACCTATTTTTACAATTGGCTTAGTAATAATATCTTTAAATAAAAGAAAACTTAAAATAAAGTTAAGTTATATTCTAGGAAGTATTTTATTTATAGTATCATATTGGATAATTTGGATAAATATTAATAGAACTGATGCTGAGACATTTTTAATTCCTGAAGAATTAACTGGTAAAGTCACTATAATTTATGGCTCCAAATCGGGTATTAATCCATTAGTGCAAAATGGAAGAAAAATACTAAACATTCCGAAAGAAGGTACTTTATATGTTAATTATGAATATAAAAGTGGGTTTATAGACCACGAATACTATTCTATATCTAATAATGGAGAAAAAACAAAAATGGAATTTTATAATAAATCTGAAGCTAAAAAATCACCTAGAATTGAATTATTAGTAACAGGAAATAGTCCTGGGAAAATTGGAAATGATAAATATTCGACAAAATCTTCTTTAACGACTTATTATATGACATTTAATGTTGTTCGAGAATGAGAATATTATGTGAATAAAACGGTATACAACAACAGCTAAAGTTAATGTGGGCTTTGTTTCTTATTCAATGTTTTGTGTATATTTACTAAGTCGCTAAATCCTTTTTGATTTAGCTTTTTGAAATAAAATAAAAATTAAACAAAAAGGCTTCAGCTTAGTGCGGTCTCCGATAATTTTTGATTATCTACTCCCACACTAACCTTAGCTAAACCGTTGGCAACAAGCAAAAAAAACCGTGAATAAAAATGAAAATCCATATAAAATATTAAAATATCCACCTGCATATTTAGATGGATATTTAGCGATTAACGGCTGTTTATCTGAATATTGTATTCCTATAGAATTTACCAAAAATAACGGAGAGAAATGGGTTTATGGATTTAAAGGAGAAATCGAAAAAAAAATTGAAATTATCAATTTAAAAGATAATAGATATTTTTTAATATCAACAATCAATGAATTAAATAGAAATTACATAGTTGATATTGAAACAATAAATCCAATTAATGAAATAGATTTTGTTTTAGAGAAATTAAAATATAATAACGAACAAATATTTATTTTAAATTCCAATTCAATAGCAATCATAAAAGAGCCAAATGAAATAAAATATATTGAAAATTTATGTTGGGACGGAATAAGAAACAACCGAATTGAAAATGGTTTCCTAAAAGGTCAATTATATAATTGGAATAATAGTGAAAGCGGAGAAGAATATAACAAAACGGATTATGAACTTAATTTAAATACAATGATTTTAAAAAAAGGAAAGGAATTAAACCAAAAACCAATTCAAGTAAGAAAAGTAAAAATTGAAAAACCAAAGTGGTGGGAAATATGGAAAATGGAATAAAGCCAGATTGCCAACACCATATATAATTTATTGCTAATACTAGCCTACTTACGAAAATCCTTAGGGATTTTCTATTTCGCTTTTATTTACTAAATTAGTTGCTCGAAATACGCAACAAACCATATATAAAAACGTTGTAGTGCATTTAAGAAATGAACGAAATTTCAAGAAACATACAAAAAGAATTTTATAAAGTTTGGTCAGAAAAAGAACTTCTGCCGAATTTTGAAAAATGGATTTATGAATCAACGGAACTAAAAGACAATTTGAATTCGAATTCATATTATGAATTTCTTTCTTTTAATTACAAAAAGGAAAATTCGCATTCTGAATTAAAAAAACTAATTGAAAATCAAATTAGTCAGAGCGAAGTTGAAAAGTGGAAAATAACGAAAGATTTATTAAACGCAAAAAACCGAACTAAAAATTACTCGAAATCAATACGGAATTTTTACACTCTGTATTGTAAAGGTTATGATTTTATGGACAATTTAGCATTCAATTATAGTTTAGCTTTAGAATGTCCTTATAGTTATTATAGAATAGAAACTTTTGAGAAATTATCTGAAAAACAGAAACTGACTTTAATTGAGAATTGTTATCCAGATATTATTGGAGAAATTGAGAAAGTATTGAATTGGATTGAAAACGAAAAAGTAGTTTTAATTGGAAAAACTAACGAATTTGGAAAATTAGAATACATTGATAATCGAACTGATTTAGAAAAAAACAATTATAAAGAAATAAATGAAACGGTTGAAAAAGGAAAATGGTGGGAATTTTGGAAATAAAAAAACGCACTACAACACCGTATAAAAAAAATTGCTAAATTAGTACTTAACTAAAGGCAGTTGCATTTTTATCAACTTCTGAATTTCCTTCGGAAATTCCTCGCTGACAAAACCGCAACTTTTCTTATACAAACACGTTGGCATTCATTAGCGGAAACCGTTAAAATTGAACATTTTTAGCTTTTAAAGTGAATTTTT
>NZ_JAQJCU010000028.1:2500-5300 GCF_029125915.1 Tenacibaculum bernardetii | reverse complement strand
AAAAAAAACCTCAATCTATAAAGATTGAGGTTTAAAAGAAAGGCAACGACCTACTCTCCCACCATTGGCAGTACCATCGGCGCAAATGGGCTTAACTTCTCTGTTCGGGATGGAAAGAGGTGAGCCCCATTGCGATAATCACCTTAAATCGTTCAGTATATTGCAACTGTATAAGTTAACATATTAGTAAAATCATATCGTAAATTATCAAAAGAGTTTGCGTCCCGACCCGAAAGTCGGGAACTATACATAAGCCTATGGGTTATTAGTAATACTCGGCTATGACATTACTGCCTTTACACCTGTATCCTATCAACGTGGTAATCTTCCACGACCCTTTAAAGAAATCTCATCTTGTGGTGGGTTTCGCGCTTATATGCTTTCAGCGCTTATCCCTTCCCAACGTAGCTACTCTGCAGTGCTCCTGGCGGAACAACAGATACACCAGAGGTTAGTTCAACTCGGTCCTCTCGTACTAAAGTCAAATCCACTCAAATTTCTAACGCCCACAGCAGATAGAGACCGAACTGTCTCACGACGTTCTGAACCCAGCTCGCGTGCCACTTTAATGGGCGAACAGCCCAACCCTTGGGACCTTCTCCAGCCCCAGGATGTGACGAGCCGACATCGAGGTGCCAAACCCCCCCGTCGATGTGAGCTCTTGGGGGAGATCAGCCTGTTATCCCCGGAGTACCTTTTATCCTTTGAGCGATGGCCCTTCCATGCGGAACCACCGGATCACTATGCTCTACTTTCGTACCTGATCGACCTGTATGTCTCTCAGTCAAGCTCCCTTATGCCATTGCACTCTACGCACGGTTACCAAACGTGCTGAGGGAACCTTTAGAAGCCTCCGTTACTCTTTTGGAGGCGACCACCCCAGTCAAACTACCCACCACGCACTGTTCTCATTGCTGAGTTAGACTCTAGATAAGCAAAGGGTGGTATTTCAAGGACAACTCCACAACGCCTAGCGACGCCGCTTCATAGTCTCCCACCTATCCTACACATTACTTATCCAAAACCAATACGAAGCTATAGTAAAGGTTCACGGGGTCTTTTCGTCCCGCTGCGGGTAATCGGCATCTTCACCGATACTACAATTTCACCGAGCTCATGGCTGAGACAGTGTCCAGATCGTTGCACCATTCGTGCAGGTCGGAACTTACCCGACAAGGAATTTCGCTACCTTAGGACCGTTATAGTTACGGCCGCCGTTTACTGGGGCTTCATTTCATTGCTTCGCCAAAGGCTAACAACTCCACTTAACCTTCCAGCACCGGGCAGGTGTCAGGCCTTATACATCATCTTTCAATTTAGCAAAGCCCTGTGTTTTTGATAAACAGTCGCCTGGACCTTTTCACTGCGGCCCATCCGAAGATGGGCGACCCTTCTCCCGAAGTTACGGGTCGATTTTGCCTAGTTCCTTAGCCATGAATCACTCGAGCACCTTAGAATTCTCATCCCAACTACCTGTGTCGGTTTACGGTACGGGTTCTTATAATCTGAAGCTTAGAGGTTTTTCTTGGAAGCTTTTAGGCACACTATCAACGCATCCGAAGATTTGTTGTACTATCACACTTCAGCTAGATCTGCGGATTTACCTACAGTCCTAATACCTACATGTTTCAACGAACTATTCCGTCAGTTCGCGGTGCTTTCAATACTCCGTCACCCCATCGCAATTATAAGAAGTACAGGAATATTAACCTGTTATCCATCGACTACTCCCTTCGGATTCGCCTTAGGACCCGACTAACCCTCAGCTGATTAGCATCGCTGAGGAAACCTTAGTCTTTCGGTGAGGGGGTTTCTCGCCCCCTTTATCGTTACTTATGCCTACATTTTCTTTTCTATCCGCTCCAGCATACCTTACAGTACACCTTCGGCGCAAATAGAATGCTCCCCTACCACTTACGTGTCTTTCAACGTAAATCCATAGCTTCGGTAATATGTTTATGCCCGATTATTATCCATGCAAAACCGCTCGACTAGTGAGCTGTTACGCACTCTTTAAATGAATGGCTGCTTCCAAGCCAACATCCTAGCTGTCTAAGCAGTTTCACCTCGTTAGTTCAACTTAACATATATTTGGGGACCTTAGCTGATGGTCTGGGTTCTTTCCCTCTCGGACATGGACCTTAGCACCCATGCCCTCACTGCTGAGTAACATTTTATAGCATTCGGAGTTTGTCAGGAATTGGTAGGCGGTGAAGCCCCCGCATCCAATCAGTAGCTCTACCTCTATAAAATTTTCGCTCAACGCTGCACCTAAATGCATTTCGGGGAGTACGAGCTATTTCCGAGTTTGATTGGCCTTTCACCCCTACCCACAGGTCATCCAAAGACTTTTCAACGTCAACTGGTTCGGTCCTCCACTGTATGTTACTACAGCTTCAACCTGCCCATGGGTAGATCACTCGGTTTCGCGTCTACTACTACTAACTATGGTCGCCCTATTCAGACTCGCTTTCGCTTCGGCTCCGGACCTTAAATCCTTAACCTTGCTAGTAACAGTAACTCGTAGGCTCATTATGCAAAAGGCACGCCGTCACACAGTAAATGTGCTCCGACCGCTTGTAGGCGTACGGTTTCAGGTTCTATTTCACTCCCTTACTTAGGGTTCTTTTCACCTTTCCCTCACGGTACTAGTTCACTATCGGTCTTTCAGGAGTATTTAGCCTTACCGGATGGTCCCGGTGGATTCATACAGGATTACTCGTGTCCCGCACTACTCAGGGTACTGCTATATCTTCTTCGCTTACCTATACGAGACTATCACTCTCTTCGGTTTGTCTTT
>NZ_JAQJCU010000027.1:0-6160 GCF_029125915.1 Tenacibaculum bernardetii | reverse complement strand
TATCTATTATTTTTTCGCTAAATTTACGCAACAAACTATAAGCACAAAGCCGTTGTAAGCAATTATGAAAAAACAGAATTTCAACAAACTTCCTACCTTAAACGAATTGAAAGACATTATTGCAGAAATAAATGCAATTGACTTAAAATCTATATCGTACGACGATTTAATAACAAAAATTAGAAGTTTACAGTTCATTCCATTCCTAACAGCAAAATTGAATAAAGGATATCATATTGAGCGAGCAAGGATTAACAAGCCGAATGAAATATTTACAGACGAAAAAGAGATTTCGTATCGAAGAGATTCCGAAAATATTAAAACTTATGGTAGAGCTAACTCTCTTCAAAACTCAATGTTTTACGGAGCAGTCGAATCGGATGTAATAAAGCATCCTCGAATGGTAAATCTTCTTGAGACTAGCCAAATATTTAGAGACCTTGAAAAAAATGAGATTGATAACGCTGACTTTGTTATGACCGTTGGAAAATGGAGAATTAAAGAAACATTAGAGGTCGTTGAATTAGTCTTCGATGAAAAATCAATTCAAAATTCTAAAGATGTTCAAAAATCTTATGAGTATCATTTGGCAAATATTAGACGAGAAATGCCAGAGAATGCAGAACAGTTTGAATTAATTCTAAAATTCTTTTCAAATCAATTTTCTAATAAAAATATTGTTCATAATTCGGACTATATGATTTCAGCAGCATATACAGATTTAGCAATTGGATTTAGAGGGTTTCCTGGAATCAAATATCCAAGTGTAAAAACAGATTATCAAGGATATAATGTTGTACTTACACCAACAGCAGTTGACCAATTTTTAGAATTGGAAATCGCAGCGATGTATAGAGTAATTAAAGAAAATAAAAAATCATATATCCTTCCTTTAAAGCACGTAACTGATTTTGGAAAAGATAATGGCAGTTTTAACTGGATTGATTATAAACCCGAACGATTTGATATTAACGAAATAAAATAACTGCTTACAACAACGTGTATAATTAATTGCTTTGGTCGTTGCTTATTTGGAAAATTCCTTCGGAATTTTCTCGCGTTCGTTTTTGTTTACTAAATTAGTTGCTTAAACACGCAACTAACCATACACAAAACCGTTGGCAGTAATTAAAAAAAATGACAGACACAGAAAAAGAATATCAAGAAAGGCATCGGTTTTGGGCTGATAAAACTTTAACTCAATTTGGATTTTCCAATAATTTTTTTCTTATAGCTGCTATTGGAATTTTAGCTTTTATACTTAAAGAAATCGAAACAGATAAACAAATTGAATTTTCTTTACAAAATATTAATTGGAAGATTACTTTAGCAAGGGTTTCTGCATTATTAGCATTTACGTCAATATGCTTTGGAACAACTACAATGTTATCTAGATTATTTGACTTACGACTTACTAGACATATAAATACTATACGTATTAAAGCTTTTAATAAAAAAAACGGAAATAAAACTTTAGACGATGATTATATTTCAATAAAAGGATTTTCTTTAGTTTTTACTTTTTTAGAAACATTAATCTCTAAACATTATTACATTAAAGATTCCGAAATAAAAAATGACAAAATCATAAAGTGTAAATTTAAAGAATTACGAAAAAGAGTATTAATTTTAGGAAGGTTTTCTTGGAAATGCTTCTACTATCAAATAATTATTTTAATATTTTCTGTTTTAACATTTATGATTGCGTGGTTGAAATAAAAACCATTATTAAAACAAGTTGCAAGTAATCTGAAACATCATAAAATGAATTATCAAAAATACAACAAAAATTACCCTCTAATTACATCTAAATATCTTGAATGGACTGTTCAGGATTTAAAAACATCCAATTCATTCAATGATTTTTTAGAATTTTTCTTTAGTGGTGGAATTTCTATTGGGGTGGCTGATGAGTATTACTGTATTTTACATATAAACAAACCAGAGTACATTCAAATACTTAAAAATAAATACCCTGAATTATATGATGAATGGAGAGAAGAAATAATAATAAATTTAGCAGAAAAAAATGAAGATGCATATAAATGTGGAGAATATTTACTTATTAAAGGTTATAAATAATGACTAAACTTAAATTATTAGGGAAACATTTTTATAATATCGGTTTAAATATAACTTGTATTTCAAATCAATTAACAGAACATAATTTTTATGATTCAAGTATATTAAAAGCACCATATCATAAATGGAAACATCTTAAATCTGAAAGACAAAAAGAAGATGAACTAGATAACTTTGAATGGAATGAAGCAACAGGAATCGGAACAGTTGCTGGTTATAACAATTTACATATATTAGATATAGATGGATGTTCAAATGATAATTTCATTGATGATATTTTAGTGATTTTGGGATTACCGAAACATTATGAATGGGTTGTAAAAACAGGAAGTCAAGATGGTTATCATATTTATTTTTATTCAAATATATTTGGGGTTTTGGAAGATAATCAAGTTTGTTCTACTTTCCCTGCAAATGAAGAGAATATTGGATTATTTGAAAAAATGGAATTATTGTGGAGCACACACGTAGTTCTTCCTAATTCACTCCACAAATCTGGGGACAAATACAAATTTATCAACTCTAATTATCCTACTAAGAAGCCAAATCAGATAGATATAAATAGATTTAACGTAATAGTAGACCTATTCTTAAATAGAACAAAAATTATTAAAAAAAAGAATTACTTTAATACTTGGACAGAAGAAATCGAATTAAATCAACCAAGTAACATAGAGAAAATAGACTTATCAAAAATTGAAAAAGATTTAATGTTCATATTTGATACTGAAACTGATGGACTTATAAAAGGTTCAATTTTACCAAATATTATCCAAATTTCTTGGATGATTATGGATTACGATGGTATTATATATAAAAAAGCAACGGAGCTAATAAATGGTCCTTTTAATGAAAACTCAGATGCTTTTATGGTTAACAAAATAAAACCTGAAATAATCAGAAAACTAGGAATTCCACCTGAAGAAGCTTACCAAAAGATTATATATGATTTAAAATATTGTAAATTAATTGCTGCACATAATTTAGATTTCGATTTTCCAGTTTTAAAAAATGAATTAGAAAAATATTATTTAAATTTTGATTGGAATGAAATCAAAAAATTTTGCACGATGAAATGGGGTTATAAAGAATTAAAAAACAAATCTAATCCTAATCCAAAATATCCAAAACTAACTGAATTATATCAGTACTTATTTAATCATAGCATAAGACAATATCACAACTCCCATTCTGATGTTGTTATACTTTCGAAAATTATAAAAGAAATTCTATTCATTGAAAAAAAATAAAAAAATGAAAAAACTACTGTTTTTAAGCTTGTTTATTATATCAAATAAGAATTTTGCACAAAAAAATAATTGGAAAGAATTTTCAAAAGAGAAAATAACAACAGTAAATATTAATAAAACAGGAATCTATAAAGTTCAAAATTATATACTCAATATTATTTGGGATGAAAAATTAAGTTATTCAGATAATATAGGTTATTATGGGGGTATTGAGAAATTGAGTATTTACAAAGAGAATAAAAAATTACAAGTAATAAATAACATTGAAGATGGTATTGCACTTGGTAATATTAATTTTTCTTTTTATGATTATAATTTTGATGGTTATGTAGATTTATCAATTCCTATTGATTGCGGAAATAGTTGTTGGGACAAATATTATATTTTCAATCCAAAATCTAATAAATTTGAACACAAAAAGAGTTGGGATTATTTAAGAATTCAAAAAATAGATAAAAAAAATAAACTGATTTTATCTCAACCAAGCGGTAATGCTTTTGAAGATAACCGAAAAACTTACAAAATAAAAGGATTGAAAATTATTGAGATTGGTGGAAAATAAAAAAACTACTGCCAACACCGTGTAAAAAAAATTGCTGGTAAAGGCATACTTACGAAAATCCTCGCGGATTTTCTTGGTTCGTGTTTTATTTACTAACTTTATTGCCTAAACCACGCAACTTTTCTTACACAAACACGTTGGCATTCATTATCACGAACCGCAGAACAAATAACAAACCATAGAATAAAAAAGAAAAATGGCAGAAAACAAACTAAAGTCACTAACCGAAATTTTTAACGAAAACTTTTTTAGAATACCTGACTTTCAGAGAGGCTATTCGTGGGAAAAAGACCAACTCGAAGATTTTTGGGAAGATATAATTAATTTAAAAGAAGATAGAATCCATTATACAGGACTTTTAACTGTTGAACCGATAACTAAAAAACAAATTGTTTCTTTAGAAAAATGGCAAGACGACATTTGGCTATTTGAACGAAATTTAAAAGCATATTATTTAATTGATGGACAACAAAGATTAACTACTTCTATAATTTTAGTAAATGAACTTCTAAATAAATTTGATGACGAAGAAGGAATTAATTTTGAGAACAAAAAATATTGGAATAATAAATTTCTTTACAAAGAATATGGAAGCGATTATAAATCGTTCATATTTGGTTACGAAAAAGACAATCCAAGTGATGAGTTTTTTAAAACTAAAATTCTAAATCAAGAATCTTCAACTGCTGACAAAGTTCCAGAACAAACACTTTATACTGCAAACTTGAAATTCGCAAAGGATTTTTTCAGTAAAAAGTTAAGTAAATTAGATAAATCAGAACTCGAAGAAATTTTTAAAAAAATAACTGGAAAATTCAAATTCAATTTCTACGAAATTGATGATGAATTAGATACTTATGTAACTTTTGAAACTATGAATAATAGAGGTAAATCTCTATCAAATCTTGAGTTACTAAAAAACAGACTTATTTATTTATCAACTATGCTTGAAGTTGATGATTCCACAAGAGCAAGAATAAGAAAAGACATTAACGAAACTTGGAAAACGATTTATGAATTTTTAGGAAAGAACAAGCATAATGCAATGGATGATGATGATTTTTTAAGAAATCATTGGATAATGTATTTTAAGTATGACAGAAAAGAATCAAATTCTTATGCTAAATTTTTATTAAATAAAAAGTTTACTGCTAAAAATACAATTACAGGAAAAATAGAATTAAAAGACATAAAAGATTATATCGACAGTTTATCAAAATGCGTAAAATCTTGGTTTTATTTATTCAATCCACAGTATTCAGATTATTCAGACAATACAAAAGAATGGTTAGAAAAACTTAATCGAATTGGTATGAGTGCTTTCCCACCTTTATTTATGGCTTCAATGACAAAATCGGGAGAAGAAGAATTTGTAAAATTACTGCAAGTAGCAGAAAGGTTTATTTTCCTTGTTTTTAGAATTACCCAAAGACCATCGAATACTAAAAATAGTCATTTTTATAGATTAGCCAACTCTTTCTATTTTGGAAAAGAGAATATGACTTTACAAGCGACTATTGGTAATATAATTTGGCTTACTGCTGGAGAATCTGGAGAAGGAGAAGACTATGCTTATCACGGCTGGTTTAATTTAGACAAATTTCAAGGATATATTAAAGACCAATTTGAAAAATCAGACGGATTTTATTCTTGGAATGGTTTAAGGTACTTTCTATTTGAATATGAACTTCATTTACAAGGTAATGCAAAAGGAAACGAAAAAATTAGTTGGTCTGATTATAGCAAACGCAAAAAAGAAGATACAATTGAACATATTTATCCTCAAACACCAAAAGATAATTGTTGGACTTCTGAATTCAATAACTATTCTAAAAAACAGAGAAGAATTTTATTAAATAGTTTAGGAAATTTGGTGCTTTTAGGTCAATCAAAAAACTCTGAATTTCAAAATAAATGTTTTGATTTTAAAAACAGACACGTAAATAAAGAAGGAAACGAAGTTGGATTTTTCAATGGTGCATATAGTGAGATTGAAGTTTCATCATATAACAAATGGACACCAAAAAAAATTGAATTAAGAGGAGAAAAAATGCTGTCATTTTTAGAAGAAAGATGGTTTATGGATTTTGAAGAATGGAATGACGTGAGCAAGGAAAGTTTACTACAATTGAACTTCCTGAATGCCGAAAAAATTGTGAACTGAAAAAAATAACGAAATGCCAACAACGTGTATAATTAATTGCTTGGTTTTAGCCTACTTACGAAAGTCCTCGCGGACTTTCTATCTGTGATTTATTTGCTAACT
>NZ_JAQJCU010000026.1:0-6658 GCF_029125915.1 Tenacibaculum bernardetii | reverse complement strand
CAAGTAAGAAAAGAGTTAATACTGTTTTTATAAATAGTTTTCCGAAACTACATCGCAGTTTATATAGATGTCATCATTCTACGTTATACTGAATTTATTTCAGCATCGCATCAATCTTAGAGAGAGTGGTTGGTTTTTTGCAAATAGATTTATACGGGGTCGATGTTGTTTTTAACGCTTTCAAAAATATAAAAAAGCTCTCCAGCTATTTGTTTGCTCGTATTTAAATAGGTTTCTGAAACTAAATCAGTAGTATCTGCCTTTTTAGGGTCTGAATAAGGTAAGTGAAACCTCGCAATGGCATCGGCAATAAACGGACAGTTTTCATCGGCACTATCGCAAGTTGTAATTGCGATGTACGGATAGCTATTGTGAGAATGATCAAAGGTTTTAGAGAAACCTATGATTGATTTTTTAGTTCCTTCAAAAGAGATTAAATACCTTGGGTTTTGATGAGAAAAGTCGAGAATATTAAAGTTAAAACCAGTTTTTTGTAAGCTTTTTACCGTATTTCTATGAAAAGCAGTGGTTTCTGTTCCGCCAGAATACGTGTAAATATTTTTTAAATTAAAATATTCAATAGCAAAAAAACTCCAAACTTGTGCAAACTGACTCCTTCTAGAGTTGTGTGTGCAGATAAAATTTAAATTTATCTTTTCTCTTTCCTGATACTCATTACTAATTAATAGCGCAATATTGGTAAGTAGCTCTTTACGCTCATTACTAATTGTTATATCTTTGTTAGCTTCTTCAAAGAATGTTTTTGTGCTAATATTTTTAGTGTTTATCATTTTTTTACAGTTCTTTTGTAAGGTATTATACTGCAAAAATACGCTGTAAAAGACTATTGTTGAATTAAGTAAAGGTTAAGAATGTGTTTAGAAATAGGTAATAAAGTGGCGGTTTTAGATGCCGATATTAGAGGATTCATAACAAAAAAAGAAAATAATATGTTTTTTGTTAAGGATGTCGATGGTATGGAGTATTCCTTTTTTGAGAATGAGTTGGTTAAAATTCATACAGATCAAAATGAGTTAAGCAGGCACGTTAACATAAATAATAGTTTTTTAAAAGAGAAGATTCAGCAGGCGCCTAAAAAGAAAAAATCAATATTCGTAAAAGATAAAAACGAAGTGGTGATGGAAGTCGATTTGCATGCAAGTAAATTAGTAAAATCTACACGTGGTATGGATAATTACGATGTGCTTTCTTTACAATTGCAAACAGCTAAACATAAATTAGAATATTGCATGGCTAAAAGCATCTCTAAATTAGTGTTAATTCATGGAGTGGGAGAAGGGGTGTTAAAAAGCGAATTGTATTATTTACTAAATAATTATGAAGTAAAATATTACGATGCCTCTTACCAAAAATACGGACAAGGAGCTACTGAGGTTTATATTTATCAAAATTCAAATTAAGAATATTTTATGGAATCTGTTTATTTAGATAATGCAGCAACAACACCAATGTTACCCGAAGTTATTGAGGTAATGCAACAAGCAATGTTGCAAAATTTTGGAAATCCTTCGTCTACACATCAGTTTGGTAGAAAGGCAAAAGCAGCAGTAGAAACAGCAAGAAAAAATATAGCAAAGCACTTTAATGTAGCTGCAAGAGAAATTGTTTTTACGGCAGGTGGTACCGAAGCAGATAATTTAATTTTGCAAAATGCAGTCGTAAATTTAGGGGTAACAAGAATTATTACCTCTAAAATAGAGCATCATGCAGTTTTACGCACGGTTGCCTATTTGCAAAAACAGTATGGGGTGAAAGTGGACTTCGTGGAGTTAGATGAAAACGGAGCGGTTGTATTAGATAGCTTAGAAAAGCTTTTAAAGCAAGGTGATGAAAAAACATTGGTAAGTTTAATGTATATAAATAATGAAATCGGAAATATATTACCAATTGATGAGGTTGTGGCTTTATGTAAAACCTATCAAGCTTATTTTCATTCAGATACCGTACAGGCGATAGGGCATTATCAAATAGATTTGCAAAAAATACCGATCGATTTTATAGTAGCAAGTGCGCATAAATTTCATGGTCCAAAAGGGGTGGGGTTTGTGTATATTAAAAAAGGAATAGCAGTACAGCCAATGTTATATGGTGGTGAGCAAGAAAAAGGGGTAAGATCTAGCACTGAAAACGTACACGCTATTTTAGGAATGGAAAAGGCGTTGGAAGTAGCATATACAAATCTAGAACAGGATAAAGAGTATATTCTAAATCTAAAAAAATACTTAATTGCTGAATTAATAAATAAGAATACTAATATCTCTTTTAATGGTTTGTCTGCTGATGTAAATAATAGTAGTTATTTAATAACGAGCTTGCGATTGCCTATTCGTAAAAATATGTTATTATTTGATTTAGATTTAAAAGGTATTGCAGTTTCTAGTGGAAGTGCTTGTCAAAGCGGGAGTAATAAAGGTTCGCATGTGTTGCAAAGTTTTTTAAATGATGAAGATGCTGAAAAAACATCGCTTCGTGTTTCTTTAAGTAAGTTAAATACCAAAAAAGAGATAGATTTTTTAGTAAATATTCTTTTAAAAACGATTAATTAAGATTTGTATTAAAATAAAGCGATTTATTCGCTTCGTAGGATTAATACGTGTATTGTGTTGGTTTTTTTAAATAAATTCTTTAGAGTCGATTTAAATGATCCTTTTAGTATAGTTTAAGTTTATAGAAAAAAATAATTTATAATTATAAAGTATTGAAAGTAGTAATAATACCTTTATAAAAACATTTTTTTTAGTACTTTTGTGAGCTGTAAATAAAAACTATTTCAAAGTAATAAAATAGTATTTTTAACGTGATTGTTTATTTTATTCCCTCTATAATAAACATTGTTAAAAATATGTTACTCATTGTGTTGTAGCTTTTAAAGAGGGAGCACTTTCATGAATAAAAACGCCCTGTTTTTTAAGTAATACAAACAATTTAAAAGTAAGAAATAGAAAAGATAGCTTTTGTAAAACCAATCGCTAGCTTTTATCGTATGTATAATATAAGGCTGTAAAATACCTAAGAAAATATAGTAGCAATTAAAGTGTTTTTTATGAATAAAACTACCCCTTTAGCCCTTCAAAAAGTAAACTTCTTGTTACTTTTTTTCTTTTTGTTTGCAATTAACTCTTTCGGTCAGTTAATAGATTATACTCCAAATCCTAATGCTGCTGAAATAGCAGCGAGCTTACAGTCGCCCGGAGTAAAAATTACAAATCCTAGAATCGTTAAAAGTGGAGGTAAGCAAATTGCTTCCTTTTCTAATGGGGTTTCAGGAGCTAATTTAGAGATAGAAGAAGGTGTAGCATTTACAACGTCGAATGTAGATAGTGTTTTTCGTAATCCGAATAATGATGTCTTGATAAATAAAAACAATAGAACAGCATCCTCTTCTTTTGTGCAAAATGATACACATGATGATCTTGATTTACTTCGTTTAAATACCCGAGCTAATAATGATGTGGTTATTTTTGAATTTGATTTTGAGGTATTACCTGATTATACTGGTGTTCTTTTAGAGTATCAGTTTGGTTCTGAAGAATATCCTGACTATGTAGGTTCAAGTTATAATGATGTATTTGGTTTTTTTATTTCTGACCCAAGTCGTGGAGATTCTGAAATTCCTGACGGAGATACAAATGATGATGGAATATATCAAGTTGAGGAGGATGAAGCATTAAATGTAGCTTTTGTTCCTGGTACCACAGATTTTGTTTCTATTAATAATGTGAATTCGGGGGTTAGAGGTGTGGCAGGAACAGTTGGAACAGCAAACTTGACAAATGCTTCGTTTTATATTAACAATGGACATAATGGAGATGCAAGTACTCAAAATAACTCAACAGGGAATGGTATTGTTAACGTAGAGTTTAATGGTTTAACAAAAAAGTTTGTTGCTAATATAAACTTAAAGCCAGGAGTTACTTATAAGATTAAAATTGCAATAGCAGATGTTATTGATAGGAGTTATGACTCAGGAGTATTTATTTCAAAGGTAGGAGGTATACCTACAATTAATGCTAACGACGATAATGGAGAAGCTGTAGGTTCGGTGAATACAGTTGCTGTTGATAATGTACTTTTAAATGATTCGGCAGCTAATTCAATGAATCCTGAAATTTCATCAACTTTATCTTTAAAACAAGTATCTTCAGAGAGCCCTGGTATTTCATTAGATACTTCAACAGGTCAAGTACTCGTTAGTCCTGAGGTTTTACCAGGGGTTTATAAGTTGAAGTATGAGGTTTGTGGAGTTGATGGTTTATGTGACGAGGCAACCGTTACTGTTACAATTCTACTAGATTCGGATAAAGATGGTGTTTCAGATAGGGATGATTTAGATGATGACAATGATGGTATTTTAGATATAGATGAACAAAATAATTGTGTTGCTGTAACTGTAGCGGCAGGTAATGCTTCTGCTGTGACTAAAGTCGTTAATGTAAATTTACCCAATGAAGCTCTAGGAACAGCTAATGTTGGATACGCAAGGTTAGTTAATTCAGAAAGTGAATTAGTGCTTGATTTAGGTCAAAAAAATCCCGCAGGTTCTATTTTACAAATACGTGGAGGTTCTAGCGATGTAGATGATGTTCAGGTGGTTGTGCAAGAGTCAAGTGATAATGTTTCTTATTTAAATGGTAAAATTCATAAATTCAATAACAATAATACACCAGAATACTTTAACTATACATTAAAATCGTCATCACGTTACATACGTTTCACTCGAATTGGAGCTCAATTAGGTACTAATAATATATTAGGTGTCGAGTCAATTACTTACGCTTCTTTTACGGAGTTAAATAATTGTGTAGATATTAATACGGATGCAACCGGAGTTCCTGACCGTTTAGATACGGATTCAGATAACGATGGCTGTAGTGATGCTTTAGAGGGAGGTACAACTACCAATCAAACAACTAATTATCAATTTCCTTCAAATGATGTAGATAATAATGGAGTTCCAAATACAGCTACAGGTTTAAATAATACAGGTGATTTTCAAAATGTGAATGTAACTTCTTGTAGTTGCCCTTTTGCTAGTGGAATTGATTCTGATGGTGATGGCGTAGATAATACTTGTGATGATGATGATGATAATGATGGTATTTTAGATGTCAATGAAAATAGTTGTGTAGGGGCGAGTGAGTTGCAATATGAATTTTATGATTTAGTTCCTAATGGTTTTACTGTAGATAATATTCCTACTACTGGAGCAGATGCCACCGGAACTGTTTCGGACTTTAATGTAGTTGCTTTATATCAATTGCATACTCCAGGTGATGGAGAAACATTTAGTATTAGATATAAAGGAGTTATAACAATACAGACACCAGGATTATATACGTTCTATACTCGTTCAGATGATGGTTCTAAGCTATTTATTGATGGTACTGAAGTAGTTGAAAATGACGGGGATCATGGTATTCGAGAACGAAGTGGCCAGATAACTCTTAGTGCGGGTAATTATGATCTTGAAGTTCTTTTTTATGAAAATGGAGGAGGACAGTTTTTAAGTGTGCAATATGAGGGGCCTTCCATAACTAAACAGAATTTACCTTTTTATAATTCATCTTGTGTGTTAGATACAGACAACGATGGCACACCAGATTACTTAGATTTAGATTCAGATAATGATGGTTGTTTCGATGCTGTAGAAGCAGGTCATACAGATCCAGATGGTGATGGTATTTTAGGTACAAGCCCTGTAACATTTGACGGTAATGGTTTAGTAACTGGACAAGGAGGTTATATAGGGAATAATACAAGGGTAACAGCAGGTGTACTTTTATCGGTACAAACGGCTTTAACAGATGTTGAAGTTTGTGAAAATGAGTCGGCTAGCTTTACGGTAGCTGCCTCTGGAGATTTAATTACAGGATATAATCCTACTCTAACAACATCAGATGATGGAAATTTGATTTACACTTGGTATGAAAACGAGGTCTTAATACCATCTGAAACTAATGCCACATTAACTTTAGCAAATGTTACTCCAGCATTATCTGGTAATACATATAAAGTAGAAATATCTCACCCTAATAATAGTTGTTTTGAAGAATCAGAGGCTGTATTAACTGTAAATGCTTTGCCAACGGCAGATGCAGGAACAGACGGAACTATTACGTGTACCACTACAAGTGTTCAGATAGGGTCAGCTATGGCAGCAGGTTTTACGTATTCATGGTCACCAGCAACAGGATTAGATGATGCTACGATCTCAAATCCAACATCAACAGTTAGTACAACGACTACATATACATTAACAATTACAGAAACTGCAACAGGTTGTGCAGATACAGATGATGTAACGGTAATAGTAGACAATGATTTGCCAACAGCAGAAGCAGGAACTACGGCAGAGTTAACTTGTACAACGACTACGTTAACATTAAATGGATCAGGAACATCAACAAATGTAGATGCTTCATTAAGTTATGCATGGACCACATCAGATGGAACAATTGATAGTGGAGCAACTACAGCAACGCCAGTTGTAAGTGCAGCGGGAACGTATGAATTAGTAGTAACCGATGCAGACAACGGATGCTCAAGTGTAGCAGATACAGTTGAGATAACAGAAGATGTTTTAGCACCAACAGTAACAGTAAGTGGAGATGCACCAGAGCTTACTTGTGCAAACACA
>NZ_JAQJCU010000025.1:0-6919 GCF_029125915.1 Tenacibaculum bernardetii | reverse complement strand
TCCGCAAAGATTTTCAAGTCCGCAAAGTTGCTAAATTCCGCAAGAGTGATTTTTTTGCGATCAGTTCTGCTTTTGTCAATTTTTTAAAACTCCGTTTGAGTAAGAATTCCGTAAAGTTGCTCTAAACTTAGGATTGTTATTTTTCCAGTGTTGACAGAAAAACGTAATTTAAATTAGAGTTATTCCACAATACTTTAATACAGAATTGTTTCCGTCTGAGTGATTTCTAAAGTTTTTGCCAACGTTTTGGCTAAGCTGCGTTTTAATACAGTTTAGGTGGTGTTGGCAAATCGTTTTTTTTATTTAAAATGTTTTTTAGCATTTTCCCAAATTTCATATTTGCTATGTTCTCCTAAATAATAATAGAACTTACCATCTGGTTTAATCAGAATGTAATTGCAATATCTTACTTCATAAGGGAAAAATATTTTTTTAAATAAACTTTCTTTATCCGCTATCCAATTAATTTTATTTTGATGATAATATTTAAGATTGTCAGATTCAGGTGAGTTTATCCAAAATTGATTTATGTCAGCAATTTTATGAAGTTTTTTCAAATAGTCTTTGTCTAAAATATTCCAAGTAGACCTTGATTTCGAGTTATCTGCCTTTTTCGGAAATGCAGTTAAATAATTTATTACAATATTTTGAGTAGAATCAATTTTCTTATTAGTCAATTCTGTCAAATATGTTTTTAGTTTCTCAAAAGAATATTTGTCTAATTTACCGAATTTTTGTCGAGTTACTAACAAAACTATTTGAGTTGTGTCATTTTCAAAATATAAGTCCAAGTTTTTACTATAATCTTTGGCCTCAATAAATTTCTGTCTATTTATTTTCTCTCCGCTTTCATTGTAGAAAACTATTGGTTTTTCTTGTCCAAAAACAAATAAAGTAAATAGTGTGAAAATCAATGTTAATCTCATAGTTTATTATTCAGTTTAAATGTTTGCCAACGTGTTTGTGTATGATTTGTTGCGTGTTTAAGCACTAAAGTTAGCAAATAAAAACTAAATTGGAAGTTTGCGATAATTTTCGTAAGTGATTAATAACCAAGCAATTAATTATACACGGTGTTGTAAGTAGTGCTTTTTTCATTCAGCTTGTTTTCCGATGTTTCTTATTTAGTTCAAATGTGAGCGTTGGCAAGACATACTCTTTTGCAATTTTTGGCTTGTGTGGTGGCTGAAGCGAATTGCAAATGTGTATGGCTTTTAGCGTTGGCTATTCGGTTATTACTTTTCTAAATGTTATCGAAATTCGCCTTTCACGTTTTGTTATTTCATTATTAAATTTATCAGATTTTCGTTGTGGAATTCCGTGAAACCAATTAAATCGGCTTTCTTTTTTCATTATTAAAAGCGTTTTTGGCTCTACAAAAATTCCAATTTTGTGCTTCGAATTTAAATGTTTTTCAAAATTTATAACACAAGATGAATTTAGAGATAGTGAAATAATAGTGTCTCCAAAACAAGGCTCACAATCTATATGAGAAGAAATTCCTTGACCTATTTCATACTCGTTTATAATTGCTTGGTCTGGTATAAAATTAATTATTTTTTCATCAATCATCTTTTGATAAATGACTTTGCACCAATTAGGTAATTCTCCTAAATAGAGAGAATTGTCAATATTTCTAGCTCTATAATCATATTTATAACCATAATGTTGAACACGTCTTTTTAAATCATTTAGCCAAGGCGAATTATCTATAAATTTTATAAGTTCTTTTTCTTCCTTTTCCGTGATAAAATTAGGATATAATTCTAAACCAACTATTTCTTTTGCCAATTCAAGAGAAATGTCAGTTTTGGATTTTTCTATATGTCCGAATAAATCTGCTTGCATTAATTTGTTAATATTTCGTATGTAAAAGTTTCTGTTTTATCGTACCAACTTTGATGTTGATTTTTGTACGAAACTGTTTCTGATTTTCTTACTATTAGATTGTCGAAATTATGTAATAAATTCTTAAATCTCGTAAAATTATGATGTCTTTTTACGGGGTTTTGATAGACAATAATATATTTATTTAAAGGGAAATTGGAAACTAATTTATTTATATCGTTTGCTAGCTCGTGAGTTTGCTCTAAAGTTAAATTGGCAAATAAATATGAAAAATTAAGGATTACTGTATTTGACAGTCTGAAATATTCAGACAATTGCTCTTCGGAAACTTCTTTGATAGACTTGAGAAAGTGAAATTGAGTGATTCCACTAAACAATTCAGTATTACTAAATTCTTTTGCTTTAGATAACATAGAATTTGAAATATCAATACCTATATATTTTAGTTTGTAGCTACCTATGTTTTTAAATAATTGATTAAATGCCAAACCAGATGTTAAAGGACCACAACCAAAATCTATAAAAGTGATTCTTCCAGAAGTTTGTTCAATCTCTTGACTGAAATAATCACTTCTATAGCTTTCAAATATTGAATAACTTGAAAAGTAATGTTTACGCATATTGTAAAAACAATACAAGTTTACTTTATCATCTACTGAAATTTCAGGTGCAAATAAACTTATAGAATCAAAATCTGTTCTTCCATATTCAATCACATTATTTCTTATGAAATCATTTGATTTTCCTAGTAATAAATTGGGATATTCAATTGTTCTTTCATCATTTTTTATAACATCTATAATTAACCTATCAAACTCACTTTTGAAATCATTTTCAGGTGTATATGTTTTTCCCTCAATAGTTTCATCAGAATCAAAATACTCAAATTTTAATTTGTTATCAATAACCTCTTGAATTGTTTCGGAAATATAGCCACCTTTTGATTTTACAAACTCAATAAGTTTATAATAAATTAGGTTGTTCGACAAAATGGAATCATTACCAATTAAAATAAGTTGCTCTTTTGCTCTTGTCAATGCTACGTTTAACTTTCGGTCAACTGTTCCATCATCATTTGTGTTGATAATTCCATTTAATTGATATGGATTATTAATTGCAAAAGATAGAATTATAATATCACGCTGACTTCCTTGATACCTTTCGACCGTATCAACAGTTATTTCTTCGTAATTTGGAATGTTTGCTTCCTCTAATTTTTGTTTTATTAAAGCAATTTGGTTTCTGAATGGTGCAATTATTCCTATTGTTTTTGAATTGTCAAAAGCTAATCCGTTGGTTGCATAAAGATTTTTAATTTCTTCAACAATTTTTATAACCAATCTAGCTTCTGAATCGTTTTTTTTACCAAAAGAAGTGTTGTTTTCTTCCTTTTGACTTGTGAAGAATATTAATCTTTTTTTGGACAATAAATCTTCTAATGTGTACTTGGTTTTAGACACGAAATTTAACGGAATATCTTGCCTTTTTAATTCTTCTTTAATTTCTGGTTTTAGATTTGGCAAGTCATAGGCTTGCTTTAGTTGAGAACTGTAAAAGCTATGACTAGGAAATAAAGCTATTTCTTTATGCATTCTTCCTTGATAAGAAAGTTTATCATAAGCATAATCTAAATCGTTCTTTTCACAAAAGGTATATAATCTTTCGAAAAGTGAATTTTTTCGATTATATAACCCAATACTTTGTAAAGGTTTACTATTAGTTTCTGAACTATCAGCATTTTGCAAAACGATTGCAGGAAGTTGTTTGTGGTCGCCTATTAAGATAAATCTCTCGCAATTAGGTAATATGCCAATTATTTGAGGTTCTAAAATTTGTGAAGCTTCATCAACAATTATGGTGTCAAATTTTTTCAATTTGAAAATATCCATTTTACTTGCCATTGAGGAAACTGTTGAAACATAAACTCTGTGCTTATCTAGTAAATCCTTTAAATCTTTTCGAGAAGATACATTTTGACTTACGTTAGATAATAAATTATGTTTATGCTCTTGCGAGCAAGAAAGTTCATTCCCTATTCTAATAAAATTTCGGTCAGTTCTTCCAAAATTTACTTTTCCATCGTTAATATCATCAAAATTTATAATAGCATTATTTATTGCTTCACAAATTTCATCAACAGCTCTGTTAGTGTAAGCGAGAAGTAGAATGTTCGCTTCTTCATTTCTGTAAAGTTGGCGAACTAATTCTTTAATAATTATAGAGGTTTTACCAGTTCCTGGTGGACCATTTAAAAGAAAATAATTTTTTGCAGATAACGCTTTTTTAATGATTCTATTTTGTTCTTCTGAAAAATCTGAATTTTGATAGTTTACTGTGTTACCTTGAATTGGTTTTGCTATTGTAAGTATTAAATCGCGTTTAAATTTTTCTTGATGAGAAATAAAAGCGTAGAGATTTTTATACATTGCTCTAAAAGAACTATCCATAAAATCTCTTTCCAATGACCAGAAACCCTTTTTGTCGTTATTATCAAAAGATTTAAAGAACTTTGTATTTCTTTGTTTGTATCTAAAACTTACAACAATTGAATGCTTGGTTATTTCTGTTATGCTACATTTAAATATTTGGTTTGAAGTAACAGTATCTGTGTCTGAATTTCTTGGATAAAGCACACAAATGTCTCCTTTTCTGAAATTTACAAATTCGTTTTCTTTATTTGTACGAGAAAAAGTTATTGTTTTTTCATCTTGGTCAATAAGGTTTTTGGTTATGGTTAAGTCATATAAAATTTCAAACCTATCGTTTTTATCAATAAAGGAATCTAACCATAGGTTTGCTAATCCATTTCCTTGTTGATTTGGATTTTCTGAATCTCCGATTTTCGCTAAATATTGCTCCTTTGCGATAAAACTAATAAACGAGTAAAAATAATTTTCCTCTATTTCCTCTAAATGCTGAAATGGTTGTATTACTTCATTTATTTGAGGTTCAATATAATTTTGTCTAAAATTCGGATTGACGTTAGAACCGTTTATTAAGTTGTCAGGTGTAATTTTTGCTATTATTTCTTTTGTTATTGAAATATCATCAAGAGTAAGGTAATATTCATTTATGATTATTCTGTTTCTTATGTTCAAAATTTCCTGAACTTGTGATAACGTTGGTTTATCGTAACGCAAATTAGTTTGGGCGATTTTTGAATATAAAATATAGCCATCAATTTTTGAGCTAACTTTATGAAAATCAATATTTTGTAATAATGAAATTAATTGATAATAAAGGTATAATTGCGATTTGTGGTTTGGTTTAATACTAACACCATCATCAGGAAATGGAACACCTCCAGATTTTAACTCTACTATTTTTTGATGTTTGTTAGTTTTTGATAACTCTAAAATATCTAATCTACCTTGAATACCATATAATTCGCATAAAAAGGCAGGTTCAAGAGTAGAATCTTCAATTGATATTTCTTGATTTTTAAAGTCATTTTCTACAACTTTTTTAATATTCTCGAAGTGCATTTCAGCATCTGTTAAATATCTTTGAAATCTTTCTGTAGAATTTAAATCAGTACAAGTTGTGTATTCAAAAGGGTAGGATTGGAAGTCTTTTTTTATTGTGTTCTTGAATGTGATAAAGTTATTTGTATTCTCTGCAAACAATTCGTCAATTACTAAATTTGCGAAATTTCCTAATCTGATATGTTTAGTATTTGGAATTTCTTCAAATTTAGATTTTAAATAAAACAATTCAGATTTCCCATAGTCTTGCGAACATTCAGCAATTGAAGATATGTCAATTAAATAATCTGGTTCTAGAATAATAAATTTTGGAAAATAATTCTCTGATTCGTCAATTTCAATATTTACTAAAAATAGTTGAGCACCTTTCCAAAAATCTTTAACGCTTGTGAAGGGATTTAGATTTGCTAGATTTACAGTTATGTAGTCATCACTTTGACTATCAGAAGATATACAAATTAATGAGTTCGATTTAATTATTACTAATTCCACACGTAATCTATCAATTCTTGTTTTATTAGAATTGTCAAATTGTGTTTTAAATTCTGTTTTTGGGTATAAAATGCTAATATTTGGTGGAACAGAAACTTTTAATGCTTTGGATATAAATTCACTCAAAAATTTAAAATGAGTTTCGTATTCATTTATCGTTGGGCTGTAGTTCTCGTGTAGTACTTTATTCGCACTTATTCTTAATCCGTGAATGTTTTTCGGTAAAGATTGTTTTTCGCAAACAAAGGAAAGCCTAGAAAAAAGGTTAGAGAATTGTAAAGATTCCTTTCGTGTTAAGTCTTTAGTTACTTTTTCTAATAAAATTCTTAATCTAGAGTATTTTGTCTGTATTGTATTTTTAGTTGTGTGAATTTCTAATAGTTCATCAAAATATTCAAATGCTATCTTTTTTTCTGTCATTTTATTCTTTAGTGTGCGTTGGCAAAAAACAGCTCTTTTGGTTTTTTAGCGTTGGCTTGTGTGTTGGCAAAAAAACCAAATGTGCTGTTTGTGTGGCTGGCTTTTTTAGTTCAAATTTTCAATTTTAGCACGGTTTTCGCATTACTTACAACGGCTTTGTGCATGATTTCGTTAAGGAAAAGAGCGCAGCGCTTTTCCGAATTTGAACGAAAGATAATAAATGTGCGAGGAAATTCCGCAAGGAAGTTCCACCTTAATGAATTATGCACCTTGTTGGGTTTTCGTTTTATGGTTTTTCCGTTCTATTTTAATTTTCAGTTATTATTTCCGCAAAGATTCTAATTCCGCAGTTTTGATTTCCACGTTTTGGTATTCAACTCAATTTTCAAAACTTCTCAAAACTCTCCAGTTTTAGATTTTTATTTAACGAAACAATTCCAAACTGGAATTTTTCTATTTGTAAAAAGTTTTGACTTAAAAAACTAAATTGTTCAAGCTACTTTTTTTTAATTGTAATTAAATTCCAAAATAGCTTTTCTGTAAATTTTTCCACCATTGTAAAAATTGACTTTAAAAAGCTAAAAATGTTCAATTTTAACGATTTCCGCTAATGAAACCCAACGGCTTTGTGCTTATAGTTTGTTGCGTAAATTTAGCGAAAAAATAATAGATAA
>NZ_JAQJCU010000024.1:0-9673 GCF_029125915.1 Tenacibaculum bernardetii | reverse complement strand
CCCCCGACCCCCTCGGTGTAAACGAGGTGCTCTGAACCAACTGAGCTAATTGCCCTCAATTGCGGGTGCAAATATAGTATTGTTTTAGAAAAAAACAACACTATTTTAATTTAATTTTATAAAATTTCTGCCACAACAAACGTACTCCCTCCTACATACACAACATCTTCTTTACTAGCTCGTAGCTTCACCGCTTCAAAAGCCTGATTTACAGAATTAAACGAATCACCAATGAGATTATACTCGTTTGCGGCTTCTTTTAATATTTTTTCTGACATGCCTCTCGGAATCGCCGGTTTACAAAAATAATAAACAGCATTTGTTGGAAATAGTGGTAAAACATCTTTTAAACTCTTATCCGAAACCACTCCTAATACAATGTGCATTATTTTGTAATTTTCTTTTTTAAGCTGTTTTAAGGTATAACTCAAACCTTCTTTATTATGAGCAGTATCACAAATTATTTTTGGCTGCTGCTGTAAAATTTGCCAACGTCCTTTTAAATTGGTGTTTTTAACAACGTTTAAAAGACCACTTTTTATATTTTTTGCTGATATTTTAAATTCCTTTAGCTGCTGAATAGCTTTTACGGCTGTTTTTATATTGTTGGCTTGATAATCACCTAATAAATCGGTTGTATAGCTAAAGTCTTCATCCGAAGCAAATAGTATCTCACTTATACAAGCATCCGCTTTAGCGTAAAAAACATGTTCGACTTCTTTTTGACGCTCACCAATAATAACTGGAACCCCGTTTTTAATAATTCCTGCTTTTTCAAAAGCTATTTCGGGTAAGGTTTCTCCCAAAAACTGCGTATGGTCTAATCCTATATTGGTAATTACCGAAACTTCGGGCGTGATAATATTTGTAGAGTCTAATCGTCCGCCCAAACCAACTTCTATAATTGCAATATCTACTTGTTGTTTTGCAAAATAATCGAATGCCATGCCTACCGTCATCTCAAAAAATGACAAGCGCTGTGTTTCTAGAAAGAGTTTGTTTTCTGATATAAATGTAACGACACTCTCATTAGCTATCTCTTCTCCGTTTATTCGGATACGTTCAGTAAAGTTTTTAAGATGTGGTGACGTATACAATCCCACTTTATAGCCTGCTTCTTGTAAAACACTCGCTAACATGTGACTTGTAGACCCTTTTCCGTTGGTACCACCAACATGAATTGTTTTAATTTTTTTCTCCGGATTCCCCAATTCATTACTTAAAGCAATACTATTGGTGAGATCTTTTTTAAAGGCTGTTTTACCTTGATTTTGGTACATTGGCAGTTGCGCAAACATCCAATCTAGGGTTTCTTGATATGTCATATATCTATTTTATAACCTCTCAACATTAATTGAGATGATATTTTATTAAAAGCTAATTATTTAGACAGAGAAAATTTGTAGATAATGGTTCCTCTTTGTTTTGATGGTGCATTTACTGCTGCATTCCATTTTGTTTTTAAAGCAGCTTCTTTGGCTGGTTTTAATAAACATGCTGCTGTATTTGTTGATCCTTTTACTCCCGGAATAGCTTTGATAACTTTTCCGTTCTGATCCACCTCAATACTAACAACCACCGTACCTTCTTCTTGGCAATCTGGTTTTCGTATGGGTTTAGAAAGTGCTGTTCTTCCTTTTAAATTATAATTACCTCCAGATCCACTTCCTGAATTCCCATAATATTTACTAGAGTTTGGATCGCCTTTTTCGTTTCCTTTTACTCCGGATTTATTATCATCTCCCTCTCCTTTTACTTCCCCATCTTTCGATGTTCCGTTTAACAAACTATTTAACGCATCGGTGGTTTCTTTTGATGGTTTAGGTTTTGGCTTCTTTTTGGGTGTTACTTTTTTGGGAGTTTCTTTTACTGCTTCCTTTTTTTCTTTTGATTTTTCTATAACAGGAACCTCTTTTGCAGTTTCACTCGTAATTACCTCTTCCTGCACTGTTTCTTGAGGGGTTTCTTTTACAGGTTCTTCAACAACTTCTTCTTGTGGTTTCTCTGTAGTCGATTGAGATTTTGTTTTTTCTACAGGTTCACCACTACCAACTTCCGAATTACCGAAATTAATAGCCAATCCGTATTCTATTGGTGGATCTAAATATTTCATTCCGAAATTGAATACTCCAACAATTAAAAGCATCAGAATAACAGCAGTAATAATTGCTGATTTACGTTTATGTTCGGTTTCAAATATTTTCATCTTACTAAGTTCTCAATATTTTTTTATCCTTCGAAAAAAAAACCGAAGCATTATTTAATTTATTTAGCTTTTACAGCTAAAATCATTTTTAATTTATTCTTGTTCGCAATATCAATAACTTTCATTACGTTTTTATAAGGCGCATTTTGATCACCTCTAATAACGATGGTTTTCTTTTTATCTGCTCCTACTTTTGTTAGAATTGTGCGTTCTAAATCAGCTGAATTCACCTTCGTCTTATCAATATAAAAAGCAGCTTTATCAGTGATGCTAACTGCTACTACTTTACTACTTTCTGTTTTACCGCCTGCCTTTGGCAATAAAACATCAATGGCACTTACCGTAACTAATGTGGATGTTAGCATGAAAAATATCAATAACAAGAAAACAATATCCGTCATAGACGACATATTAAAACTTGGATCAACTTTATTTCTTCCTTTTAAATTCATTATGCTGGTTCGTTTAGTAAATCTAAAAACTCTACAGATTTTGCTTCCATTTGATGCACCACTTTATCAGTACGAACAACTAAATGGTTATAAGATATATAAGCGATAATACCAACAATTAATCCGCCTACGGTTGTTGTCATAGCCGTATATAATCCGTCAGAAAGCAGTTTAATATCAATCTGGCCACCAGAATTTGCGATTTCATGTATGGCTACAATCATTCCTATTACGGTACCTAAAAAACCAATCATTGGCGCAGCTCCTGCAATGGTTGCCACAACAGAAACATTTCTTTCTAATTGATATACTTCTAATTTTCCCGCATTTTCTATTGCTTTGTTAATATCGTCTAATGGTTTTCCTATTCTAGAAATTCCTTTTCCGATTAACCTTGCTGTAGGTGTATTTGTATGCTCACATAATGCTTTAGCGCTTTCTATCTTTCCGCTTGTTATGTGATCTCTAATCTGATTCATGAAGTTTTTATCTACTTCAGAAGCTGCCTTGATAGCAAAAAAACGTTCGAAATAAATATACAATGCTACAGCTAACAATACAAAAAGTAAGCCTATAATAAGCTGACCTCCTAAACCACCATCTTTAATTAACTGAAGTATCGATAATGTTTTTTCTTCGGGTATTGTTTCTTCTAACTTTTCTTGAATAAATAATAACATCAACTTATTTTTTTAAGTGCTTTTAATACTAACGATTTTTTTATGCTTTAATTGTTTAAAAAAAATCATCTTGAATATCATAAAGCACCTTTATAGCGTACATTATTTATTCAAAATGATTTTTTTATTTTACTATACTATTATAAAATGATACTTCTCATTATTACGAAAGCAATTGACCCTACTAAAAAGCCAACAAATGCTAACCATGATATTTTTTTTAAATACCAAAAGAAATCTATTTTTTCCATACCCATTGCTACAACTCCCGCTGCAGAACCGATAATTAACATAGAACCTCCTGTTCCTGCTGAGAAAGCAATAAAATGCCATAAAGGATTATCCATTGGTTCAGAAAACATTCCTAAGGATGCTGCTACTAAAGGTACATTATCAATCACTGCAGATCCGATACCTAATAATATTACCACTAAATCAGATACGTTTGTACCCGCTGCTTCTGATCCCATTAACGGAATACTTTGCTTTAAACTATCCGCAAAATTAAATAAAATACCTAATGATTCTAAAGCGGCAACAGCCATTAAAATACCTAAGAAAAATAAAATACTAGGCATCTCTATTTTAGATAATGAAGCATGTACAGGACTGTGGTGTGCATGAGCCTCTGACTCTGCACTACTATTATAATCTGTCATAGAAAACTTAGTTCTACTATAAATTTCAGCAAATGTTGCTACTACAGCTAAAGATAACATCATACCCACATAAGGTGGTAAATGTGTAACTGTTTTAAAGAATGGTACAAATACAATTGCTCCTAAACCTAAATACAACATTCTTGCACTATTTGGATTCTTTTTAGTTTCTTCTTCTACTTCATCCGATTCAATATTACCTTGAAAAGCTGGCAAGAAAGAAGCGATAACCGTTGGTACAATCATACATAATAATGAAGGTATAAATAAATAAACCACTAACATTTGTGTACTTACCTTTTTACCAATCCATAACATGGTTGTTGTTACGTCACCAATAGGAGACCATGCTCCACCTGCGTTTGCTGCAATAATAATTAAACCAGCAAACCAAATTCTATCTTCTCTCCTTTTTACGATTTTCTGTAAAATAGAAATCAATACAATTGTTGCTGTTAAATTATCTATAATTGCTGATAAAATAAAAGCCAATATCCCAAACATCCACAAGATTTTCTTCTTGCTTTTTGTTTTTACATAATCTTTAATTGTTGAAAATCCGTCGAAATAATCAATAATTTCAACAATGGTCATTGCTCCTAAAAGGAACACTAATATTTCGGCTGTTTTACCTAAATGATGTAATAAGGTTTCTTCAACCAAATGTAATTTATCATTATGAGGCAAACCTGCAAAACCTTCTACTAAAGCATGCTGCGATGAATCAAACCAATTAGTAAAACCATCAACTCCTAAGGATACTAATGCCCAACAAACGGCCATCATTACCAATGCCGGAATTAATTTATCTAATTTAATATTATGCTCTAAAGTAATGGCCAAATATCCCATTACGAACACTAAAATAATAGCTGCTTCCATTTTTAATTTTAATTTATATCAATTCTTTTAATGCAATTTCAAATGCAGTTGAACAAATTTTTGTTTTCGATGCACTTTTTGTAAACGCTCTTTGTAATGCTTTTTTAATAATGTTTGATGTATCATCAAAAATAGCTTTATCTTCCATTGGTAAAGCAACTTTAGCTTCCATTAAGTAAGCAAAAACCCTTGCGATACCACAATTAGAAATAAAGTCTGGCAATAAACTTAAGTGATTATCAGTATACTCCATAATTGGTCCGAAGAAAATCTCTTTATCTGCAAAAGGAACATTGGCTCCTGGAGATATTACTTCTAAACCTGTATCAATCATTCGCTGTACTTGATCTTGAGAAACTAATCTTGATGCTGCAGCAGGAACAAATATTTCTGCTGGTAAGCTCCAAATTTTACTATTAATTTCATCAAAAGGAATCATATCATTAGCAACTAACTTGTTACCGTCTTTCGCTAAAAACAAATCTTTCATTTCCTCCATAGAAAATCCGTTTTCATTTATAACTCCGCCTTCTCTATCAATAATTCCAACAACCTTTGCACCTAACTGCGTTAAGTAATACGCTGCTGCTGAACCTACATTTCCAAATCCTTGAACAATGGCTCTTTTCCCTTCAATATTACCACCGTAAATATTATAATAATGCTTTACTGCTTCGGCAACACCATAACCAGTTAACATATCTGCAACCGTGTACTTTTTTGATAAATCTGGTGAGAATTGCTTGTCTTCAATCACTTTAATTACACCTTGGCGTAACTGACCAATTCTGTTAATTTTATCAGCTTCGGTAGGTTTAAAGTGTCCATTAAAAATACCTTCTTGCGGGTGCCAAACTCCACAGCTTTCTGTAATCGGAATTACATCTTTATCTGCATCAACATTTAAATCTCCTCCTGTACCGTAATAATGCTTTAATAATGGTGTAACCGCTTTATACCAACGCTCTAAAACACCTCTTTTTCTTGGGTCGTTCGGATCGAAATTAATTCCCGATTTTGCTCCACCAATTGCGGGTCCAGATACGGTAAACTTAACTTCCATTGTTTTTGCTAAAGACAAAACTTCATTTTTGTTTAATCCTTTACGCATTCTTGTTCCTCCACCGGCAGCACCACCTCTTAATGAGTTAATTACAGTCCATCCTTCTGCATCAGTTTCTTGATCCCTCCAATGAAAAACAATTTCCGGCTCTTTTTGTTCGTATATTTTAAGTAAATCTTTCATAAATATCTTCTAATAAATTTTCAACTTCAATTCGTTATAATCTCTAATATATTTTTTCAAAATAATCCCTTAAAGAGAAGTTAAAGTTGTGTCATTTAAAAAGTTTTTTGATTGTTATTATTGCTGTTAAAAACAGACTGTCACAAACTTACCATAAAAAAATGATAGCTCAAATATTTTAATTTAAAAATACTAAACATTAAAAATCACTCCTGAAGAATGGTCTTTTTTTGCACCCGTTACACTTCGTAAACAATTTACCTGATTTTCAACACGTAACAATCCTAAAAAAGCAAAAATTAAGGCTTCTTTGTAATTGATCAGCTCTTTGGATTGAATTGCTATTTTATTACCAGCATAAAATTCGATTCTACGCATTAAAAAAGTATTAAAAACACCGCCACCAGTTATTAAAATTGATTCATTTTTATGAATAATTTTCCCTATTTGAATCGCTGAATGTTCTATAAATGTTCTTAAAATTGTTGGAATATCATCCTCCATTTTATCTATCAACGGAAAAATATTTGTCTGAACCCATTCTAACCCTAATGATTTTGGTGGCGCTTTTTTATAAAACTCTAAAGCGTTTAGTTTTTCTAGTAATTCGAAATTTATTTTACCTGTTTCTGCTATTTGTCCTTTATCATCATATTCAAATCCTAATTTTTGCACATAATGGTTTAACACAATATTGACAGCACAAATATCAAAAGCTATTCTATTTTCGTTTTCTTTAAACGACACATTTGCAAAACCTCCAAGATTTACACAGTAATCATAATTAGCAAACAATAACGCATCTCCTATAGGAACTAGCGGAGCTCCTTGCCCACCATAATTAACATCTTGCGTTCTAAAATCACAAACTACTTTTTTATTCGTAATTTCAGAAATCACTTTACCGTTACCTATTTGAAGTGTAATTCCTTTAGCTGGTTCATGTAGAATTGTGTGTCCATGAGACGCAACAAAGTCAACATTCTTTATCTTATTTTTTTTGATAAAAACATCAATCTCAGCTCCTAATAACTCACCATAATCAATGTCTAATTTCAATAATTTTTCTTCAGAAAAATGAATGGCTGTTTGCAGCTTTTCTTTCCAATCATCTTTATAAGAAATAGTATCTGCAGCTAGAATTTTAAAGTTTTTATACTCCTTTTTATCAAACTGAACATACACTAAATCTATTCCATCTAATGATGTTCCAGACATCAAACCTATACTAAAGTAAAAATCGCTATTCATATGTGTAAAAATAATAAAACTCTGTTGAAAATATGCTATGAAAAAAGTATCTTTGGAATCAATTTTTACGAATATAATAATCATATATAATGGATTTTAGTTTAACAGAAGAACACATAATGATTCGTGATGCAGCACGTGATTTTGCACAAAACGAATTATTACCAGGAGTAATTGAAAGAGATAATGCACAAACCTTTCCAGACGAATTAGTTCGTAAAATGGGTGAAGTTGGTTTTTTAGGTATCATGGTAGATCCTAAATATGGAGGAAGCGGAATGGACGCTATTTCTTACGTATTAATTATGGAAGAACTTTCTAAGATTGATGCTTCTGCCTCTGTTATGGTTTCTGTAAATAACTCATTAGTATGTTATGGACTAGAAGCATATGGAACTGAAGAACAAAAACAAAAATATTTAACAAAATTAGCTACTGGTGAGCAAATCGGAGCGTTTTGTTTAAGTGAACCTGAAGCAGGATCTGATGCAACTTCTCAAGCTACAACTGCCGAAGATAAAGGAGATCACTATTTATTAAATGGTACCAAAAACTGGATTACCAATGGTGGTCGTGCAGGTGTTTATTTGGTAATCGCACAAACCGATCGCAGTAAAAAACATAGAGGTATCAACGCTTTTATTGTAGAAGCTGGAATGGAAGGATTTCATGTAGGTCCTAAAGAAGATAAATTAGGAATTCGTGGTTCTGACACGCATACTTTACAATTTAACGACGTAAAAGTACCGAAAGAAAACAGAATTGGTGAAGACGGATTCGGTTTTAAATTTGCCATGAAAACATTATCTGGTGGTCGTATCGGTATTGCTGCACAAGCATTAGGTATAGCATCTGGAGCTTACGAATTAGCTTTAAAATACTCTAAAGAGCGTAAAGCATTCGGAACAGAAATTTGTAATCATCAAGCAATTGCTTTTAAATTAGCTGATATGTATACAGAAATTGAAGCTGCAAGAATGTTAGTGATGAAAGCTGCATGGGATAAAGACCAAGGTAACAACTACGATATGTCTGGTGCAATGGCTAAGTTATACGCCTCTAAAGTTGCTATGGAACAATCTGTTGAAGCTGTGCAAATTCACGGTGGTAACGGATTCGTAAAAGATTACCATGTAGAACGTTTAATGCGTGATGCAAAAATTACTCAGATTTATGAAGGAACTTCAGAAATTCAGAAAATTGTAATTTCAAGAGGAATTATCAAAGGATAAAATTGTCTATTTAAGCATTATTGAAAACAAAATATATCTTGTTTGAAGATAGCTTACAAAGTAAATCCAGAACTATAAATTAAAAGTCCATCATTAATTTGATGGACTTTTCTTGTATTAAGCGTAATCGACATAAGGGCGTTACCACAAGGGTCGCGCTTTCCGTACTCGCTTTCTGTTCATCCTTCACAAAAGAGCTCAAACAAAACTACAATCGCTAACGCGTATATTTATAATTATAGGTCCTTAAATTCTAATTTATGTAAATGCAAACCAGAAGCCGGTGCAATGTTTTTAATAAAGTCAATATCAGAAGTCGGATTTAGACTCTCTTTAATAAAATTCAAATCAAATTCTCCTTTTCCTAAATCATGTAATGCGCCCATAATTAAACGAATTTGATTTCTTAAAAAACCTTCTCCTCTAACCACTAAAACAAAACTTTCTTTCGGGAAAAATGAAGCGGTTAATTCAGTATTTTTTTCAATTCTACAATACACAATCTCTCTTTCAACTTTTGTTTCTTCAGTTGGTTTTGTACAAAAACGTTTATAATTATGAAAACCTTCAAATAACAAGGCTCCTTCTTTCATCAAATCAACATCCAATTGTTCTCTAAAACGAGTTAAGAATGGCGCAGCATAAGGATGGTTTTTTTCACCGTATGAAAAATAATAGTGATATTCCTTTAACTTCGGATGCTGAATAATATTAAAATTTTTATCAATATCTTCAATTTTCAAAGCGCGCATATCTCCTGGCGCATTCGCATTAAAGTCAACCATAAATTGCTCAAAATCTACTTTCTCATCAATAAATAATTGAAAAGCAAAATGAGTTGCAGAAACTCTTGCATCAGTTCTTCCAACACCTAAACTTTTAAGACGAATACCCTTATAAATAAATTTGAGTGTTTTATCCAAAAAAAGATGCCCTGTTTTTAAGTTTGGCTGCTTTTGCCAACCATGAAAACGAAACCCCAAATATTGTAAGGTAACTAAGTAGGTGTATTTATAATTCATCATAACTAAACTAGTTAAATTTCGCGTAAAAAAAAACCTCAAT
>NZ_JAQJCU010000023.1:0-11713 GCF_029125915.1 Tenacibaculum bernardetii | reverse complement strand
ATTATTGTGTAAATTTAATAAAGAAAAGGTTTGTTTTTTACCTCAGTTCTTTGTTGTGCTTAGTTCACTTAGTCTTCCTTCCATAGTTTTTCTCTCCAATTACTTAGAGTTTTAATAACATCAGTTAATTTCCATTTTTCTGAGAAGTAATTTAATCCATTAATAATTGCTGAGTTATCAATATCAGTTTCTTTATCAAAAGGTAAATTGAAATCAGTCAAAATATCTCGAGTTCCTTTATGAAGCTCCTTATGGTCATCTCTATGTTTAAAGTAATTTGCAATTCCAATAATTAATTCAATATCTGTACGTCCAGTGTCTTTTATTAAGTTACCAAATTTATACTTTTGATATTGGTTTTCTAAGGTTTCGAATCTATCGTAGATACTACTATTTATGTAGTTTTGAAAAGCAATGAACGATAACCCTATTATTGGTTCTGCTTCTTCTAAAAACCAAAGTCCATCATACCAATAAATTTCTTTTAATTTCTTTTAATTTCTTTTCTAATTCTATGATAGATTTTTCGAGACCATCTATTGTCAAGGTTAAACTTTCAAGTCTAATATCGTGTCTTTTCCAATGAGTTTTGGTCATTTAGTTTTTCTATTATCGTAGTGTTTTTTATACTTAGGTATTTTTTAATTTTACATTAAACTCTTCCAATATTTCATTTCTTTTCTTTATTATCGAAACTTCGTCTACTTTATAATATTCTTTAGGATTCATTACACCAGACATTAGACTCATATTAGTGATTTCTTTCTGCTTTTTGGAATAAAGGAAAGATGGTTCTTTTGGAATATGCATTCTTAATGCTATGATTTCAGCAAGTCCATAAAGATGAACAGGGAATCTTGATTCTTTTTTTTCTTCTTCAGCTAGGAACTTTCTATAATCTTTTAATATTCCATTATTTAAGTAGTTTTTTGTTAAAAAACCGTCACCTATGCATAAAATCATAGTTAATGATTTAACTTTCATTAATATAGTTTGTGGATAAATCATTGTCCTTAAATCAAAATTTTCGTTTTCTGAAGTAAAAACGTATAAACTAGAAGGAATACAAAACCCTACACCATCCTGATAAGCCTCTTGTATCATTTTGAAATTACCACTTTCTATTATGTTTTTTGCGGTTTTAGTAAATTCAGAGTCTCCTAATTTCAAGTAATCATTATAAAAAAGACCATAATAAATTTTGGATAACCAAGTTGAAATAAGCATTGTCAATGATTCATCAGGTCCATATTGCATTAACATTCCTGATTCTTCAGCTTTTAAATCTTTATAAAGCTGTTTAGGGTTGTCAAGTAATTCAATAATTCTGTTTTCATATTCACTCCCAAAACCACTATTACAAGAACTGTGCGCAGGCACTTTTATTCTACTATACTGAAAAGCTCCTTCACCTTTAAGCTCTTCTTCTTTTATCCCTAACTTTCCTAATAGACTATTGGGGATAATATGTTCTAAAGTTTTTTTATCTTCTATTGGTTGAGAACAGAATAAGCATATTTTCTTGATGTCATTATGGATTGTAGGCATACTATGTGTTCTTGGTTTGGTAATTAAGCACAACGTCCCTGTATATGGGCAGTGCGGGCGAAAATGGCTGTTGCTATTCGGTTGAGCCACAAGCCATATTTTAAAATTTTACTTATTATCGTTTTTTAAAATGAGCAAAATTTTAAAATGTGGCGACTTCCAAATAAACCTAAGCTTTTGGTTAAGCGACAACTCCCGCATTGCCTATATACGTTGTTGCCACACGTTATTCTCCATAAGTATATCAGTTTAATTACTTATTAAAGGGATTTATTACAATCTTATTAAAGTATTTATCGTAAACTATGGCTTTATCATCATTATAAGGCTCGCCGTCATAGTAAAGTGGATCAACAATTATATTTCCTTCCACATCAATATAACCATATAAATCTGGTAGACCCCTTACATCATTTTCTATACTAAATAATGCCAAACCATAATTAAATTCACTAATAAATTTTATATTCAAATTGCTTGTCGTATTCAAGTCGGTAGTTTTATTTGAATTTAAATTTATTAAATAATAATTCAAGCTAATATTATCCCTAGCCAATAAAGTCTTTTCAGATATAATCAATAGTGATTTACAAATAATGTCATCTGTAATTGCTTTTCCATATTTGTCAATAGTAAAAAAACCATCCCTTTTCTTATTCTCTAATACGGTCATTCCATTTTTAAACAGTTGATATTTACCAAGTCGCATTTTGTATTCACTATACATTAATCCGAATTCTTTGTTAATATTTCCTACTTGTTTATTCTGCTCATTAATAATTAAAAAATCACTTTTTTTTCTAACTATTGCTAAACCTTCTGAAAATGCCCCAGCATAATCGTATTGTACTGGTATTATTACTTGACCATTTTTTAAATAGCCATATTTATCATTCCTAAATGAGACAATGCCACCGAAGTTATAGTGGCCTATGGAATAACCTGATTTATTTTCATAAATAATAGTGCCATCTGACTTTATTGATCTCAACACGCGAACTCCTTTTCCGTTTGAAGTGATATATCCATAAGCGGTCGCTAAACCATTTTTAAAAGGTGTGATTCTAGCATAATTAGCTTCCAATATAATTTCCCCATTTTTATTGATGAGACCTTTATCATCGCCTTGTTTTGTACTAACACTAAATACAGCAACCCCATTATTTTGAAATTGCTCAATTTTATTAGAAATAAAATTTGGTGTTTTAAGCTCTATATTTTTTTTAGTATTAATTAATCCGTAATAACGTTCATCATCAGTAGGGTCTAAAATTGTTAAATAAATACCTTCTCCAACCCGATAAATAAAATCGTATTTAGTTTTGGAAAATTTCTCCCCGTTTACGTTAATTAAATAATACTTAACTATTCTTAAATCAGAACTAAATTCCTTAATTAAAGCGTAACCATCGCGAAATTGATTTCCTCCTTTTAAATTACTCTCAAAAGCTAATTTTCCATTTGAATTAAAATATCCCACACCATCGACCAAGATAGGACCACTTTCTTCCCAGTTTCTTTTCAAATTAGCCTGCATAGCCTCAGTTACATTCTTTTTATATATTTCAGAGCAGAGCTTAACATTCTCAGCCAATCTTATCACATCTTCATATTCTGGACGATCGGTAGATGCCATACTAAGATAATTGTCCAAGTGTTGTTTATTTTCCAAAGCATAATAGTAAACAAAATTATGTTTATTATTTCTTTTGACTTCTAGGTAAAATGCTTCAATTTTAGAGTTAGTTTTTCCTAACAATTTTACGCTATTATCTAACAAACTAATTGCTGATTGTGTATTTCCATTACCATAGGCCTCTTGTGCTTGCAAGAAATATGATTTTGCTAATTCTTCATTACTCTGAGCATATAATGAACTAGTTAAGAAGAGTATAGGAAAGAGTATGTAATTTTTGAATTTTGTCATAATATTTAATTATCCCAAAAGGATTTTTTTGTTTGTTTCTTATTTTTTTTTTGTTTTGGCTTAGTTTTATTACCCCAAAAATCCGTTTTTGAATTATTTTCATTTCGGTTCTTTTGAACATATGTATAAAATAAATCTTTTTCTCTACCTATTTCAATTCTTGCTGCATTTGCTGCCATAGCTTTCATCGCACTTTCCTGTTCAAGTTGTGATGTATAAGGGCCATAAATACTGTAACCATAAGTTCCTGTCTTTAATTCAAAATCTTCGATAATATCTTTTCTATAGGGTATTTGTTTGTTGGCGTCAGCAATAATTGTGAATGGCGCAAACCTAATACTACGGGTTAAATTTCTAGAAATATCAACCATATAAAAGAATACTTTATTTGTTGAGACTACTAAGGGTAAAGATTGATGAATTAGACTTTTAATAAACTCTAATTGAGATTCTTCAAGAATTTCTTCAAGTTTTACCTTTGCTTCAAGTTCTTCTTTATCTCTTATTTTTTTTTCAATTGATTCTTTTCTTTTTTTAAATTCAATAGCGTCGCGTTCTTTTTTATATGCTCTGTCAGCATTTCGTTGTCGTGCTTCTTTTTCATAAACAGCCATTTGCCTCGCTCGCCTTACATCAGCTTGCTGAGACATATTATCTAACGCATTAAGCACAGTATTTCCAGCGTTAGTTAAATTTGTTTGGCGTTGTTCATATGCTTGGGTAGAGCGATTTAATTTAGCAAGTTGTTCTCTTTCAAATTTTTCTTTACGCTCTTTATATTCTCTTTCTCTTATGTCTTGTTCAGCTATTTCTCGTCTTTTTTCTTCTGCTAATTGTCTTTTCCGAGTTTTATCAGCCTCATATTCAGAAGTGTCAACATCCAAAACTTGGTAGCCTTCGTTTTTTGTGGTTACTTTATTGTCATCTTCTTCATTATCAGGCATTTCAATCGAAGTATTGCTTGCTTTATTTTTACCTTTAGCCTCGTCTCTTCTTAAAACTTCATTTGCGCCTTCTCCACATCTAACATATCGTTCCTCACCTCTTAAATGTTTTAACTCCAATCCTACATAAAGTAATCTTTCAACAGTAAAACTAATTATGTCTGTTGCTTTATATTCTCCATATACTTCAACTATTTTTTGTCCTTGAGCAGGTACAGTAATCCGTCCCCAACTCGCCTCTTTATCTCCTTTAAAATTTAATTCAAAATCGTAATCAAACTGTCCTGTAGTAAAAATAATACGTGCTTCGTAGGTTTCGTCATCAGAAAGACCATTTATAAGTCTTCTTTGAATATCACTATTTAATAGTCCGTGGCAACTATTTTGATTTGCATTTATACTTTTCCATTCTCTAGTTTGCGCAAAAGAAGTATTAAATGAAAGAATGATAATTAATATTGATAAATAGTTTTTCATTGCTAATGTTTTAAATTCAAACTTATCTTTTTTTAAAGACTATGTCAATACCTGATAGTGGGTATTTTTTTAATGTGTGGCAACGTGTTTGTATATGGTTTGTTGCGTGTTTTAAGCAACTAATTTAGTAAATAATTACCGACCAAGAAAGTCCGCGAGGACTTTCGTAAGTAGGCTAGAACTAGCAATAAATTATATACGGTGTTGCCAACTGGCTTTATTCACTTTTTTGTTTTTCAATCGTTTTTAGTTCAGAAATTGAAATTTCCCCATTTGCCTTAACAGAATTGTCTGCATAGACTTCCCAGAAAATTATTTCATTATTAAATTCAATATCTTTTTTGAATTTAATTTCATCTAATCTAAATTGAGTTTCAGGTAAAATTGGGTCATATCTTGAAGGCCAATAATCATATGTGTTAAAAGTTCCGAAATTCTTAACATCCTTAATTTCACGAATTGTATTGTCACAAAAAATTCGTTTATATTCTATTCCATCTTTAATTACAGAACTTCTATGATTATATTCTTCTTCTTTGAGAATTGATACTGGAATTTCTAAAAAGCAATTTACGTAGTCAGCGAAAATTCCACCAACATTTTTTGCATAGACATTTAAAGTATTGATTACTGAATATTCCTTTTCCTGTTTTTCTTCTCTGTTTATTTGAAATGTAATTTGGGGAATAGGTGGTTTTACTTCGTATTTATATTTTTCAACCTCCAAAATAATTTCAATTTTTGGGGATTTATTTCGGTTCATTACATCTTTAACTTCATAATCGTACATAGGATTTTTTCCGAAATTTGATCGTTTATAATAACGAAAATCAGAAGCTTGATGAGCTGTTGTACTTTTAGGGATTCTCACAATATACACAACAGAATTAGAAGATTCTTGAATAGGAATTGATTGAATTATAATTCCGTCAATTTTTGGTGAAATCCTACCGTTTATTATGTTTTCTAACCATTCTTTGGGAAATTGAGTTCTATCAACTGCGTTTATTTTTTCAGGTAAATGGCTTTTTTCTTTTTCGTTAAATTCAGCTATTCCGTAAATAATAATTCCTCCATTTGAGTTAGCAAAAGACGAAACATCTCTAGATATTTCATCTTTTTTTCCGTCTGATTTTGCTAATGAACCTGATGCCTTATAATCCAAATGAATATTTTCCTCAATTTGGTTTATTATTAAATTCTCTAAATCTGATTCGTTCTCAATTTTCATTAATTTACGTGGTTTTTTTAGCTTGTTGGCAACGTGTTTGTGTATGATTTCGTTGCGTGTTTTAAGCACTAAATTTAGCAAATAAATCACAGATAGAAAGTCCGCGAGGACTTTCGTAAGTAAGCTATAACTAGCAATGAATTATACACGGTGTTGGCAGTAGTTATTTTTCATCTTCATAATCCTTAAATAAAACTCGTCCAACTTCAGAATTCATAAATTTCTCTGGATTTTTTAATACTTCCTTCAAAATTTTTTCCTGTTGTAATTCGTTAGGTTTTTCCAGTTTATTAATTCCGTTTATTCTATTTCCAAGAAAGCTATTTAAAGGGAAATAATCTAATAGTTGTGGACTATTCAGCTTTCCACTAATCGGATTTATTTGACAACCATTTATTCCGCTCAAATCGTGATTTCCTTTTATTACACTCCAAAATATAAAACGATTAAATTTTCCATAAATCATTAAGTTTTCTTGATTGTCAGAACTGACAATTGTCGCATCAAAAGTCCTTGCTAAATAATAACGAACACCTTTAATTCCTGTGTCATTTTTTTCGAAATCATATGTTAAGAACAAATAGTGTTTGTCAAAATTCCTTGGATATGTTTTCTTAGTTAAGAAATCTCTCCATTCTATTTCTACATTTTTTAGTAAATCAAAATACCATTTATTTGAGAGTTCTTCTGTTTTGAAATTTAGTATCAATACTCTCCATAAAAATGATATTGAAAAATAGAAGAGTTCTTCTTTATAATTTAATTCAGTTTTACCATTGATGTAGGGATAGAATATTTTTTCAGAAAACCATTTTTCTCTTATCGAAAATTCTTGTTCCGCTTTTTCTGATAATAAATAAAGTTTTATTGCGTCTTGAATTCTTTTGTTTGGCTCAATAAATTGTCTTAAATATTTTGAGCCACTTTTTTTGTGATATTTAACAGCAAATTTCGGGAAAATATGGCTTTCCATTAATTCTGTTTCTACTTTGTATAATTCACAAATGCCTTTCAGGTTATCTCGATTTTTTAATTACTGCCAACGGTTATGTATATGGAAAGTTGCGGGTTTGCGTGCGAGGAATTTCCGAAGGAAATTCAGACGTAGCAAACGTGCAACGACCTTTGTTTTAGCACAACACCAGCAATTTTTTATATACGGTGTTATGCACTGGTTTTTATTTTTCTAAATTCCACCAGAAGTACAAAATGTTCTCCTCGTTTTGGTCAGAAATGGCAAAATCTCCATTTCCTTTTGGAATTCCGTTTATTGCGTTTTGTAATTCAGTCAGTTTTTCTTTTCCGAACTGAATTTCAATTCCGTTATCCAACTCTTTAATCAGCCAATGATTTTCCGATTCAGACGTTTTGCAATTCAGAGTCAGATTCGGTTTAGATTTCCATTTAGCAATTCCGTTTTGGTTATTCGGCACGTTCAGTTGCGCTTGAGTTGGCAATTCAGTGGTTATTTTCTTTTTAGTCGACCATTCACAATCAGACATTAAATTCAATAATTCCGAAAGACTTTCACTCGCTTTTAAGTCGACCGTAAAATTCCAACTCGGATAATTTCGGTTATTGTCTTTATAAGTCCAAGAATAGACTTTTCCACTTACTTTATATTTCTCAATTTGCGCTTTCATTCGGTTTGGTCAACTTGTGCATAACGGCTTTGTGCTTATAGTTTGTTGCGTAAATTTAGCGAAAAAATAATAGATAAAACACAGACTTTTACGCTTGCGAGGTTTTTCCGCAGGAAAAACTGTTTAGCAATAAATTATGCACGTTGTTGTAAATTGTGGTTTTTTCGATTTATAATTCCGTTTTAGGTTTTCCGGTATTTTCAAAATTCAGCGTTTGAGTAAACAATTCCGCAAAGATTTTCAAGTCCGCAAAGTTGCTAAATTCCGCAAGAGTGATTTTTTGCAATCAGTTCTGTTTTTGTCAATGTTTATAAATTCCGTTTGAGTAAGAATTCCGTAAAATTGCTCTAAACTTGGGATTGTTATTTTTCCCGTGTTGACAGAAAAACGTAACTTAAATTAGAATTATTCTACAATAAGTTTCATGATTTTAACTCAGAATTGTTTCTGTCTGAGTAATTTTCCGCCATTATTTACAACGTGTTTGTGTATGGTTAGTTGCGTGTTCTAGCAACTAATTTACTAAATTAATCAAACAATAGAATATTCCGCAGGAATATTCGTAAACAAGCCTAAAACTAGCAATTAATTATACACGTTGTTGTAAACAGTTATTTTTTCTTTTATGTAATTTTCAATCAGTTTTTTGTCAGTTTCATTTCTTAAAATGAGTAACTCATTGTTTTTATGAGTCCGATAATTCATTAGAAATTTCGTTTTTCCGCTTCGAGTCAATTCCGAGTATTCAAATCGGTTTGGGTCAAACTTTTCGCTTATCAATTCCGTTTTTTGAGTTCGGTCAAGAATTTTTTTCAGTCGAGTTATCTTTCCACTTTTCTCGTCAATTTTTAATTCCGTGTAGTAAATCCACGATGCAAATCGGTAAAGTGTATAACCGATTAATGTCAGAATAGTGATAAAAATTCCAACTCCAATTCCAAGAAACCAAATAAGAAATATGAATGAAGTAGAAGTCCAAATCATTAGTTCTTTCCAATTAAATGGAATTCTGTCACTCAACGTGTGAATGTCTCCATTTTTGGAAATTCTAAAGTAGTCTTCGTGTTCGTTCATAATTGTTTACAACGTGTTTGTGTATGATTTCGTTGCGTGTTTCAGCAACTAATTTAGCAAATACAAACCAAATAGAAAATCCGCGAGGATTTTCGTAAGTAGGCGAGTACTAGCAATGAATTATATACGGTGTTGTGGTGTCGTTTTTTTTATTTTTATTGTCCAATTAGTTGTGTTTAATTCCATTGTTTCATTTCTTTCGTAATTGGCAATTTCAGTACATTCAAATTCCAGAATATTTCCATTCCAACCTTTAAATTCTATCATATCCATTTCAAAGGGACTTTTGATAATTTGCATATCATAAAGTGAATTTTCCAATTTATAAATGTCGCTATATTCTGAAAAGATAAAAGTTCCATTTGGCGTTACGTCCAAGTTTCCATAATCAACTTGTTTTTCCGATTCGATAATATTCAATTCGTTTGAATCCAAACGAAATGCACAGTCAGAAGTCAAAACAACAATTTCATTTTTTGGTTTAGATACTTTTACGTCTTTTGGAAATCCGCGAAACTGTCCGACTTTTTCAATTCCGCTTTCGTCCGTAAACTTTATCCAAGTCCAAGATTGGGAATTCCACACGTTTTCTACGTCATAAATTCGTTCTTCAAATTCGCCAGAGTAAGGTTGATTTATTATTTCAGCTTTCACTTATTTTCTTTTTTCCTCAATGTTTTTCTTAAATGCACCACAACGGTTTTGTATAAGATTAGTTGGGTGTTTAAAGCAACTAATTTAGCAAATACAAACCAACTAGAAAATCCGCGAGGATTTTCGTAAGTAGGCTTGTACTAGCAATTAATTTTATACGTTGTTAGCTTTAGTTGTTTTCTGTTTTTTTGAATGAATCAAAAGTTTCTCTCGCAATTTTTTCAGCATCAATAATCATATCATTACCAATCCAAGATGTCATTTTAAACCCAATTCCAGCAGCTATTGCTTGTCCAACAAACGGAATCCATTTTGAAGCTGTTTTAGTTGCTACTGTCGCACTTAATTTTTTAAGTAAAACCATAATAGCTTCTTTTCCACCATATCTTGATGTGTATTGAAGAACTTTAGTTGCAACAAATTTTGCGCTTTTTTTATCTAAAAATTGCATATTATAATCTTGTTGTTCCTTATTTAATCCGTAAATGTTTTGAACTTCTCTAGACATTTTAAGCATAAGCGCAACATCAAGGGCAATATCAACTCCGGGAACTGGGTTCAAACCATTTGCAGCTGCAAGAGCAGAAAATCTTGACACAATTTTTTCGGCAATATTCTTTTTCTCTAGTAATATTTTCTCACTTGTAATATTGATGTCAGCTATAAATCGTTCTCTTTTAAAGCTCTTAAGGTTCAAAAAAATATCTTCAAGTAATTTACTTAAATCATATTCACTAGGATAGTCAGCAGAAGTTAAATAAACACCTTTAACTCTATAACCTTTTAAATTTTCTGAAATATTATTCTGAACTTTTTTAAACGTTTCTTCTGCGCTAATGTTTCTTTTTAAACCTCTGTCAATAGAAAAATCAATTTTAGTTCTTACTGCAAAAACTGGCTTTTTAATTTTGATTAACTCTTGAATTAAATATAAATCATCTTCGTAAAACCTATCTGAAGTAACTAAAATTACACAATCAAATTCTGCAATGTTAAATTTATTAATATATTCTTCTTTTGGGAAATTTGAAGTTGAACAACCTGGTAAATCATAAAATAATAGTCCATTATTTTCAATCGGTTCATTTACATTCATTGTGGTTTCTATTTCTCCAACTTCTGCAACTTCTTCTCCAGCAATAGCATTTATTAATGACGATTTTCCAGTTCCACTTCTACCAATAATTCCACATTTAATTTTTGCGTTTTTGTAGCTTTCCAAATCTTTTTTGAATTTTTTCAAAACCTCTTTTAGGTCTAATTTTTCTAATTCCATATTTAATTTTAATTTATAATTATTGTATTAAGGTTTTGTTTCTTTAAAAAAGACCTCATTTTTTTCTATTCCGAAAGTTGCTCATCAATTAAAGCTAACGTGTTTATATATGGTTTGTTGCGTGATTTAGCACCTAATTTAGTAAATAAAAACTGAATAGAAAATCCGCGAGGATTTTCGTAAGTAAGCAAAAAGCCAGCAATAAATTATATATGGTGTTGGGCGTAGGCTTTTTTGTTCAACTTTTTTTCAAATTCTATTTTGTTATTCTAAATCTTTCAATTCTTTCCTGTTTTAAAGTACAATTCTGTTTTTTTCTAAAAATGATTTTTTTTCGTAATTATTTATCATTTCATTCATTTTTTCTTTTGGATATTTCCAATTCAACATTTTGTTCGGTGAACTATTTAGTCTGCCATTCAAATCTCTAAAGTTCATATTTTCATAATCTCCAAATTCATATTTCCAATCCTCAAGAAAAAGCAAACAGTTATTTAAAGAACCATTAGTACTTCTGTCATTATTTGTTTCCTGCAATTTAATTTCTCCGATTATTTTCTCCACCAATTCATATCTTGTTTCAATTCCGTCAAAAGTTAGTTGAGCAAATAAATTCTCTTTAAAAATAGAAGATATATTTTTTAAGTCAGTTTTCTTTATATTCGGTAAGATTAAAAGGTATTTTGTCATTTTATTGATTAATAACCAACATTTTTTATGACTTACATAAAATAGAGTAGAAGTCCAATCTCCTAAATATTCATTATTAAATTCCTCATTTTCAGATATAAATTCTTTCGTTATTTTTTCTAACTTTCGAGTTGTAAATATTCTTGTTTTACTCATTTGTCAAGTTTTAACGTTCTGATTTTTAGCTTACGCCCAACGGTTTTTTGTATAGAAAGTTGCTTTTTAAGAGCTCGGCGAATTTTCCGCAGG
>NZ_JAQJCU010000022.1:0-12950 GCF_029125915.1 Tenacibaculum bernardetii | reverse complement strand
CTTGCGGAATTTCCTCGCACTTTTATTATCTTTCGTTCAAATTCGGAAAAGTGCTACGCTCTTTTCCTTAACGAAACCATGCACAAAGCCGTTACCTGCAATGCCGAAAAACATCCAGAACTAAACAAAATTAAGAGTATGTCTCAAAAATTAGAACTTCAATACAAAATTAACGAAATAAATAGACAAGTAAACGAGACTATGATTTCTGATAACCCTGAAATATGTCCAATTACAGATGGAATTATTGATATTGATAAATATTTAAAAGCCAAATATAAAATACTTTGGATTTTAAAAGAACCTTACGATGATTTTGATGAAAACGGAAAACCATTTGGTGGAGGTTGGAGTTTAAACGAAGTATTGAATGAAAAACAGACAATTTCTGAATTCAAAGGAGGCAGACCCACATATAAGCCTATGATTTATACTTCTTGGGGAATTCTTAATGATTTTTGTCTTTGGGAAAATATGGGTAACGTTGAAAATGACCCTTCAATGATTGATGCTTTAAAGAGTATTGCTTACATAAATGTTAAAAAACTACCTGGTTACACCAAAAGTCATTTTTCAGTTATTGAAAACGCATACCAAAAATATAAAGATATTTTACTAAATCAAATTGAATATTACCAACCAAATATCGTCATTGGTGGTTCTACTCTTTATAATTTTTTTAAAGATTTGGATTTAAAAAGAGAATTAATGCAAAAGCGTGGCAGTATTGATTTTATTATAAAAAATGACCGAATATATATTGACGCCTATCATCCATCTCAACGACGTATTTCACAGGAACAATATTGTGATGATATAATAACAACAGTAAAAGAATTAAGCTTAAATATTAAAATATAAACTATAAAAATAAAAAAATGGCAGACAAAATGACTTGTAAATATTGTGGAAAAAATTTTATCGGTGGATTTCCATGCTCGCATAGTCCATCAAAAAAACACGTTGCATTAACAGACGGAAAAAATTGTGTCTATTGCGGAAAAAAATTTATTGCTGGATTTCCTTGTTCACACAGTCCATCAAAAAAACATTTATTAGATTCTTAAATAAAGCACAGCAGGTAACAACGTGTATAATTAATTGCTTTGGCAACTGCTTATTTGGAAAATTCCTTCGGAATTTTCTCGCATTCGTTTTTGTTTACTAAATTAGTTGCTTAATCACGCAACTAACCATACACAAAACCGTTACAGCACATTAAAACCGACATTCTGAAAAGTTATGAAAAAAAAAAGAGTTTACGAATTTCTAAACAATAATTCATTATTTCTGAAATTCATATATGCTTTAATCATATTGAATGTTTTGTCAATTATTTTAAACTCATACAAAGAAGTAAGAACAGATTATGGGAAATTTTTAAAATATTTTGAATATTTTTCTGTAATTATTTTTTCTATCGAATATATATTAAGACTATGGACTGCAAGCGAAAAATATAAGAAAGGAACTAACTTTTATAAAAGAATTAAGTTTTCATTTTCCACTTATGGAATTATTGATTTATTAGCGATTTTACCTTTTTATCTTCCTTTAATCTTTCCATTCGATTTAAGAGTATTAAGAATTTTGAGACTTTTTAGATTATTAAGGATTTTAAAATTAGGTCGTTTATCCAAATCATTGAAAACAATTTCAAGCGTTCTAAAAGAAACAAAATCTGAACTATCAATTACTCTTTTTGTAGCTTTTATTCTTTTAATTTTATCTTCTTCTTTAATGTACTATTTTGAAAATGAAGTCCAACCTGAAAAATTTGAGAATATTGGACAAGCAATGTGGTGGTCTGTAGCAACTTTGACCACAGTTGGTTATGGAGATGTTTATCCAATAACTGGAGTTGGAAAATTTTTGAGTGCCATAATAGCTTTAATTGGAATTGGATTTGTTGCTCTTCCTACAGGAATTTTGAGTTCTGCTTTTATTGAGAGAGTTCAGAAAAACAAAGAAAAAATTAAAAAGGAAATTTGTGAATGTCCGAAATGTGGAAATAAATATGAAAAAAACGTGCTGTAACACCGTATAAACTTTATTGCTGGTTTTAGCTCACTTGGGAAATTCCTTCGGAATTTCGCCGTTCGTGTTTTATTTACTAAATTCATTGCTTAAACCACGCAACAAAGCTTATACAACAACGTTGGCATTCATTGAGCAGAACCGTTAAAAATGACAATTATGAGTAATTTAAAAGACATTAAAACGGAAATTGAAAAATATTCGAATGACTCAAATCTGACTGAATTACAAATCGTTGAGAAACTTGAAAAACATTACTTTGACAAAAAAGTAAACGAGAATTTAAAGCTATATAAAAAAGGACAGAAAAAAGTGAGCGAAATAACAAAAGACCTGAAAATATCGCCACGAAAATTTTATATGATTTTAGAAAAAAAGAAAATAGAACATAAGAAATATAAAAAAGAGTGATTTAAAACAAAACGTTTGACTTTTAGCTTGTTTTCGGAATCGGAAACTGAATTGAAAAGCAAAACTCGAATTGAATAAGGAATTTAGCAAATTGCGGAATTGCTCACTCAATCGGAATTAAAAAACAAATTAGTTATGATAAAAAAATTCATTGGATATATATTAATTTTAGCATCTTTAGTCTTTGCTTTTTTTAGAGGTAAAAAACAAGGCGAATTAGATTGTATCGACTTTAACGTTCTACCAATGATTGGTAATTCTATAACTGTTATAGCTTGCATTGGTTTAACTGTATTTGGTCTTGTTCTTGTTAGAAAGAAATAATCACCAATTTTAGAGGAATTTAACAATTATTGAATTGAAAATATAAATTTGAATAAAACAACGAAATGCCAACACCGTATATAATTTATTGCTGGCTTCTTGCTTACTTACGAAAGTCCTCGCGGACTTTCTTGGTTGGTAATTATTTACTAAATTAGTTGCTTGAAACACGCAACAAACCATATACAATCACGTTGTGCATAATGCAAAAACACCATTGATGAAAGACAAATTAGGAATAATATTTATCCACGGTGCTGGATTGGGAAAATATATTTGGAACGAAATTGAACCAAATATAAACGCCTCGTCCTTAATGATTGAATTTCCAAATAGGAAAGCAGACGACAAAGCGAATTCTAAATTGAAATTTGAAGATTATGTAGAGAAAGCAATTTCGGACACTCAAAATTTTGAAAAAGAAAAATTAATTGTTGTTACTCACTCAATCGGTGGACTTGTCGGACTAAGAATTGCGGAAAGTTTTAAAGACAAAATTATTGGATTTGTCGGAATTGGCTCTGCAATCCCCAAAAATGGTAATTCGTTTATTTCCTGTCTTCCATTTCCCCAAAAATTAATCGTTCCGCTTATAATGAAAATGGCAGGTACAAAACCACCGAAAAAGGTAATCGAAAATGGATTATGTAATGATTTAAATCCATCCCAAACGGAAAAGGTAGTTGAGAATTTTACAGCCGAATCAAAAAAATTTTATACAGAAAAATCAAAGTCAAATATTCCCGAAATAAAAAATTTATATGTGGAATTGACCAACGACAAAGAATTTTCCGTGGTAGTTCAAAAGAAAATGGCAGAAAATTTGAACTGTGAAAATATAGTAAAACTTGAAAGTGGTCATTTACCAATGTTGAGTGTTCCCAAAAAATTAACAGGAATTTTAAACGAATTCATTGATAGCTGTTTAGAGTAAGTACGGAAAAGCACTATGCACAACAATGTATATAAAACATAGCTATTACAGGCTTTGCGAGAGGCTTTTGTCTTTTTGTGAAGACCGCCAAATTTTTAAATTTGGCTTTTAGAGAGAATAAGAAAAATTTAAAAATTCGGCTCGTGCTTAATCCGAAAAGTTAGCGTCTTTTTACACGCTACGTTTCATATACGAGACCGTTGCCCACAATATGAGAAAAGTACCCAAATTAATATTCAGTTTTATAATTTTGACTTCTGTACTACTAGCGAATTGTAAATCGGAAAAAAAATCTGAATACTATATTTCGGAACTAAGTATGAATAGAAATTTATCGAATTTTACAAACGTGATGAATGAAAAAGACACGATAAAAATTATTGCCGAATTGTATATGGAATGGTGGATTAGAGTTGACACTCTAACAATTACAAAAAAGAACAATCAAATTCAACTTCAAGCAACGATTAAGGAAGACACTACATTTGAAATGAAATATCAATGGCGGACAAATAAACTCAAGCCTGTCATAATCGAGAATACTGACAACGAATTTGAGCAACATTTTTCTCAAAAAATAAAACGAACAAAAACTAACCCAAAAAGTGGGCGGATTTACAAAATATTAAGTCCAAATGATACGTTGATTTTTTACACGAAAGGTTTGGGAGATAAAGGTGGAGAAGTTAAAGAATATTATAAATTTATGCGTAATTACTATCCGAATGAAAAAGATTTTGTCCCAATCGGAGAAAAAAATGAGAATGAATAAATACTGTGGGCAACAATATATAAAATTAATTGCTATATTAGTGCTTAATTTTTAAGGCGTTGCGTATTTGCCAACTTCTGAATTTCCTTCGGAAATTCCTCGCTGACAAACTCGCAACTAATCTTATACCGAACGTTGTGCGTAAGTAAAAATGAACTCGAAAACAACATTAAAATACGGAATTGGAATTCTTATCCTTGAAATTATTCTTCTTGGATTATGGATTTATGAATTAAAACCTGACCCAAGTATATCAATTGGAATTGTTTTAATTATTCCTATACTTTTTGGAATAAATTTGATTTTAGGAATTATTTTTTACTTGTTGAAAAAACCTTTATCGAAAATATTTTTTGTTAATTCAATAGTTTGTCCGTTAATTTTCTACGCATTTTGGAATCTGTGGTTTATGAATTGGACTGAAAGGAATTATGAGGAATACTCTTTTGGAATTGACAATCAAAAACTTGAAGTCAGTTTATCAAAAACTTCTGATTACTTTTCAATTTCGGACAACACAAATCAAAAAAATGGAACTACAACTGGACTCTATTTTGGAAAATATGAAAGAATTGGAGACAGTATAAAATTAACAGACGGAAAGTACAAAATGTTTATATTTGAAAATAAACTAATTGGGTTTCCAAAAAGTCTGAATGAAATAAAATTGAAAAAAGCGGAATGAAAAATACCTACGCACAACACCGTATAAAATTTATTGCTGGCTTTTTGCTTACTTGCGAAAGTCCTCACGGACTTTCTTGGTCAGTAATTATTTATTAACTTTAGCCCTAAACCAACGCAACAAACCTTATACAACAACGTTAGCCACAAGCTGAAAAATGAACATCAAAAAGAAAAAATCAAAAGAAGGAGCTTTCGAATATGACCTTTACATAAAAGAAAAACTTTTGTGTGATGAAGTTTATTGGAACGAAGAATTAAAATCATTTGGAACAGATGATTTAGTTGGCAACTTCAATTCTGAAATTTTACTTGACTTAAAATCCAAAGACTTTCATTCAAATTTAGATTTAAACACAAGTGCACTCGATTTAGGATTTGAAATATTTTTCCTTACTGGTGTTTCTAAAACTGATAATAAAGTTTCTTTAAACTTTTTTGCGCCATATTACAAAGTAAACAAGTACGAATGGAAAGTTGAAAAATTTTATGAAATCATCAAACCGATTTTGAAAAATGAAATTGATTTAGAGTTTGACATATCAGAAGAATTTGAAGACCTTGAAAACAATTACTTGTCTGTAATTTTCTCATTTGACGAGCAAAATAAATCAATAAGAGAATTGAGAGAGAACTCAATAAAAAGATTAAAATCTATTCTCGAAAGAACAAAAAGCAAACTAAATCAGCCTTTATGGAAAAAGGAATATGAAAAAAATGAGCATTTGTTTACTTCAGAAGTTCTCTTGCCGACATTAAAAAAAATGGGGTTTTCAGAAGTTAAGTATACTCACGGAACAAAAGAATTCGGAAAAGACATTATTTTTTCGAAAATCAACGAATTTAATAGAATTGAGTATTATGCGTTACAAGCAAAAGCAGGAAATGTAAAAGGAAGTGTTTCTGGACAAGTAAATGAATTAATCCAGCAGATAGATGATGCCTTTAGAATTCCTTTCACTCTAATTGGAGTTTCTAATGAAATTTACATTACAAAAGTCATAATTGCAATTAGCGGAAAGTATACTGAAAATGCAGAAATAAAAATTCGCCATAAAGTTGACAAACCGATTTTAGGAAATTTAATATTTTTAGATAAAGAACAAATTTTAAACTTGAATTAATAAAAAGCCAGTGGCTAACACCGTATATAATTTATTGCTAGTTCTAGCCTACTTACGAAAATCCTCGCGGATTTTCTATTCGGTTTTTATTTGCTAAATTACGTGCTAAACCACGCAACAAACCATATACAAACACGTTGTATTTAACGGCGGAATTTCAGCCAGAAATTCCTAATTTGTATTTTGGAGTTCTAAAAAGTAAATTGACATAATTACACGCCTAAAAGAAATACTCAAAAACTAAAAATGAAAATATCTTCTCCTCCATTTTAAGAGAAAATTGCACCGTTAAAAATTATTTAAGACTAGTTAGAAATAGAATGAAAAATTAAAGATTCATTTAAAACTTAAAATTAGAGCGGGAAAAAAATCTGTGGAAAGAAAGGATTTTAGCGCAACGGCGGAGATCTAAAAATTGAATAAAACGGAAAAATTAAAGAATCATTTAAAAATAAAATTTGAGCTGGAAAAAAACTGTGGAGAGAAAAGATTTTAGCACAACAGCGGAATTTAAAGCAGAAAACAGGAAACAGGAAATTTGAGCATTGAAAGCGGGAAAAATATTGAGCTTTGAAGCGGGAAAAAAGAGCGGAATAAAATTTCAAGTAGAAAGATTATTTAGAACTCAAAACCGCTAAATACAACACCGTATATAATTTATTGCTGGTGATTTACAAACTTACGAAAATCCTTGGCGGATTTTCTATTCCGTTTTTATTTACTAAATTAATTGCTCGAAATACGCAACAAATCATATACAAAATCGTTGTGGCACATTAAAAACTGAACTCAATTTCAAGTCAAAAATAAAATAGTTAATAAATGAAACATTCAAAACATTGTAATTTATGCGATAACGAAATTGCAACTTTTGAAAAAGGAATAATTTGTGGAATATCAAAAAAGAAGCCTGAATTTGAAAAATATTGTTCTGATATTAAACTGAATAAAAAATTCAATGAAAGATTGGAAAATGTTAATTTCAAACTATTAGAATTAAAGAGAAAGAAAAAATGGAATTATTTATCTTTTTTTCTACTTATTGGATTTAGTTTTCTTCTAATTTTTAAAAGCGGAACAATAGCTGAATTGAATAAAAACGAAACTTATTTTTTAGTTCATAAAGTTGGAATAATTGCAGTTGGAATAACAATTTTAATGAATACAATCAGAAATCTAACCAAATATAAAGAGAAACTGAAAAGTGTAAAACTTGAAAAAAATGAAATAAATTCGGTTTCCAAAATTTATGGAATTAATTAAAAAAGGGAAATTTAAAAAAAGCATAGTAATGAATAAAACGTGCCACAACACCGTGTATAATTCATTGCTAGTTTTAGCCTACTTACGAAAATCCTCGCGGATTTTCTATTCGGTTTTTATTTGCTAAATTTAGTGCTTAAACACGCAACGAAATCATACACAATAACGTTACCCAACATTTGAAGAAACATTTGAGAAAACGAAAAATTATAGGAATACATCTATTGTCATTTATCATTTTGACAACCATACTGATTTTCTCATCTGAACCTTTATTGAATAGATTCGCATCGGGTATACATAATGTTGGAATGTGGCTGAATTTGATAATTTATGGAACAATTGGAATTTTGATTTTGACAATTGTTTCTTGTCTTATTTTTATAAAACGAAGTAATTAATCTCTTGAATAAAATCACGAAAAATAATCTCGAACAGCATTTGAAAGAAGCTACTTCTACTCTATTAGAAATGGCAAGAAATTCCTGTTGGAATAAAATTTCGGATAATACAAGTTACATAATTTCAGAAATAGTAAATGACGAGCAGAATTTTTTTGATAAGCGAATCGCACGTAAAAAAGCAAACGAAAAGAAAAAAACCAAATCGCTTGAGCAAATAACGGCTGAATTAAAAGACATTTTTGAAAATCTGTACGATATAAATTTGTATATATATAAAAGCAAAAAGGAAAGTACAATAATTGAAATTCAATACTATCCGAAATCATCTCTTGAATCTGATTTTTATGAAACTGTAAAAGAGAATAATCCAATGTTACATTGTAAAGTCGGACTTCCACATTATCGGAAAAATGACACCGAAAAATTTGACGTGAATTGGGAATTGGGCGGAATTCGTTACGAATGGAATAATTTTTTGGGTAAAATACGATTCAAAATTTATGAATATAAATATCAGAAAAAGAAAAGATTGCGGAATAAAAACGTTGGGTAACAATGTGTATAATTCATTGCTAGTTAGAGCCTACTTACGAAAGTCCTCGCGGACTTTCTATCTGTGATTTATTTGCTAACTTTAGTGCTTAAACACGCAACAAAATCATACACGAGACCGTTAGCAATAATAAAAACTTGACTTTGATTCAAATTTGATGTATTTTTACACCAAACAAAAAAATTATGGCAAGACAAAGTATATCATTTACACAACCGAATGAGAAATGGCTTAAATCTCAAGTAGATAATCAAGAATATTCGAGTAAAAGTGAACTCGTGAATGATTTGATAAGACAAGCAAGAAAACAGCAAGTTCAAATTGATTGGATTAGAACAAAAATTGACAATGCTGAGAATAGTGGATTTACAAATGATAGTAAAGAAGATATTTTAAGACAATCGAAATCTTTACTTAATGGCTAAATACAAACTTAGCAATGAAGCTAAAAATGACTTGATTAGAATTCATCATTATGGAGTTTCAAAATTTGGAATTATTCAGGCTGATAAATATTTTGAATCTTTCTTTGAATACTTTGAAATAATATCACAGAGACCATATTCATTTGAATCTGTTGACTATATAAAAGAGGAATATAGGAGATGTGTTTGTGGAACTGACAGTATATATTATAGAATTAATAATGATACTGTTGAAATAATGACTATTATTGGCAGACAAGATTTGAATAGAATTACCAAATAAAATATACTATTGCTAACAATGTGTATAGTTATTACGGGTTTAGTGCTTAATCCAAAGTTTTGTATATATTTACTAAGTCCGTCAAATCATTTTTGATTTGACTTTAGTACAGAAAAAAATAAAAGCAAACAAAATGATTTGCCTCATGCTAAATTGAAAATCCTCTGACTTTCTATTCCCGCACTAAACCATACACGCAACGTTGGGTTTCATTAACAAAAAATCGTAAAAATTCAAACTTTTAGATTTTTAATTAAGTTTAAAATGTTAGAAAAACTTGTGGAAAACTATATCGGAATTTTTCTCAGAAAACCGTAAAAAATATAATTTGAAAATTTTTGTTTTCTAATAATATTTTTCAAAAACAGAAAAATTCCAGTTGAGAATTGTTCTGTAAAAAGTTAGAGTATTTAGGAGTTAAATTTTCAGCGATTCTACCCTAGAGAAATCTCGGAAAGAATAAAAATAGAATTGAATGCTAGAGGAAAAATAAAATCGTGGAATTTAGCAAGTTTGCGGAATTTAAATTCTTTAGGAATAATTGCGGAAAAGTAAAATTAAAACAGAATTAAATACTAAAAAGAGAGAGAATAAATCGCGAAATTTAGCAAGTTTGCGGAATTAAAATTATTTATGGAAATAATTGCGGAAAAATTATTTCAACAATAAAAATTAAAATAGTAAACAAATATAACGAAAACCCAACAGCGTGTATAGTTCATTACGGGGGATTTTCTTGCAGAAAATCCTCGCACTTTCACTATCTTTGGTCTAAGTTCGGAAAATTGCTACGCTCTTTTCCGTAACGAAACCATACACAAGTACGTTGGGTTTCATTAACAAAAAATCGTAAAAATTCAAACTTTTAGATTTTTAATTAAGTTTAAAATGTTAGAAAAACTTGTGGAAAACTATATCGGAATTTTTCTCAGAAAACCGTAAAAAATATAATTTGAAAATTTTTGTTTTCTAATAATATTTTTCAAAAACAGAAAAATTCCAGTTGAGAATTGTTCTGTAAAAAGTTAGAGTATTTAGGAGTTAAATTTTCAGCGATTCTACCCTAGAGAAATCTCGGAAAGAATAAAAATAGAATTGAATGCTAGAGGAAAAATAAAATCGTGGAATTTAGCAAGTTTGCGGAATTTAAATTCTTTAGGAATAATTGCGGAAAAGTAAAATTAAAACAGAATTAAATACTAAAAAGAGAGAGAATAAATCGCGAAATTTAGCAAGTTTGCGGAATTAAAATTATTTATGGAAATAATTGCGGAAAAATTATTTCAACAATAAAAATTAAAATAGTAAACAAATATAACGAAAACCCAACAGCGTGTATAGTTCATTACGGGGGATTTTCTTGCAGAAAATCCTCGCACTTTCACTATCTTTGGTCTAAGTTCGGAAAATTGCTGCGCTATTTTCCGTAACGAAACCATACACAAGTACGTTACCACACATTTGAACAAAAATTCGTCTTCAGGCAACCTTTAGGTTAAAAATTACGTCTATAATATTATAACATAGAAAATTCAAGAAAGAAATGACTAAACTAAAAACTTACATCTTATTTATTTTTATATCATTATTTAGCATAAATTCCAATGCCCAAGCCGAAAAAATGCTCGAATGGGCAACTCAAGGAACAGTTGAAAATGAGAGTTATAATTCAGAAATTCCATTTCGATATGTAGATGGATATATTTTTGTAGATATAATTCAGAATAATAATACATATAATTTTCTTTTTGATACTGGTGCCGAAGCAACAGTTATAGATAAATCTATTATTGGCGAGTTTGGGTACAAACCATTTTCTAAATCATCTGTATCTGGTCCAGTAATTAAAGATGGAGATATAAACACAGTTATATTATCAAGTATTAGTATTGCAGATGTAGAATTTAAAAATATTGGTGCTGTATCTATAGATTTTGGATTTGCTAAAAAGAAATTCTGTGAAAAATTGGATGGCATTATTGGTACAACATTATTAAAAAAAGCCAAATGGCAAATAGATTACAAAAAGAAAGTTATTCGTTTTTCTAATGATATTGAAAACTTAATATCTGAAAAACCAAAGTACGCACTAACTACAACACTTCCAGAAAAAGGTTGGGGAACAGAAACTATAAAACTAAATATTGACGGATATATATCGGAATTTAACTTTGACACAGGAAATGGGCGTGAGAAAATGGTATTAAGAGCAACCTCTCTAAAAAACTTTATTGGTAACAACAAACATACCATTATACAATACGGATTTAGTAAATCTGCTTTAGACTATCGATTTATTGCGAAAAACGTAACTATTGGAGACATACAACTTGAGAATCAAAATATAAGTTTACAAAGAGAAGTCAAAAATCTTCAGCTTTTAGGGAATCGATTTTTTGAGAATTATATAATTACAATTGACTGGGAAAAACATCAACTATTTTTAGCACCTACAGAAGATAGTGTTTCAGACTTACTAATCGATTTTGAGCTGAATTTTAAGCCAAACTTTGAAACTAACAAAGTAGAAATCGCGACAGGGTTAAGAACTTTTATTAAGAAAAATAAAATAAAACAAGGTGCTATACTTTTGAAAGTTAATGGCAAAGACATTTCCAATTTCTCACACCAAGAACTTTGCGACTTCTGGAATACCGAATGGCCTAAAATAACAGATGCCGAAAAATTGAACATAGTCATTTCTCAAAAGGGAAAATCCAAAGAAATTGTTATAACCAAAAAGAAACTGAATTAAAAAAACGTGTGGTAACAACGTGTATAATTAATGGCTAGTTTGAGCTTGCTTACGAAAATCCTCGCGGATTTTCTATTCGGTTTTTATTTGCTAAATTAGTTGCTTAAAACACGCCACTAATCATACACAAACACGTTGGCATTCATTGAGCAGAACCGCTAAAAATGAAACTTATGAGTAATTTAAAAGACATTAAATCGGAAATTGAAAAATATGCAAATGACTCAAATCTGACCGAATTACAAATCGTTGCAAAACTGGAAAAACATTACTTTGACAAAAAAGTAAACGAGAATTTAAAGTTATATAAAAAAGGAAATAAAAAAGTGAGCGAAATAACAAAAGACTTAAAAATCTCGCCACGAAAATTTTATGGAATTTTGGAAAAGAAAAATATCGAACATAAGAAATATAAAAAAGAGTAATTTAAAACAGAACCTCTGACTTTTAGCTCGTTTGCGGAATCGGAAACTGAACTGAAAAGCAAATCCGAATTGATTGCGGAATTTAGCTAGTTGCGGATTTGGTCACTCAATCGGAATTGAAAAAGTTTGCGGAATAAAAACGTTGACTGAATTCACTCAAAAACAAAAACTGAATTTATGAAAAAAAACACACCTTTAATATTAATTATTGTTAGTGCAATTTTAATAATAGCGAATTTTATATTTTCCGAAGAATTTGACCGTGGATTTTGGTTGACAACTTTATCTAGTGTATTAATTATAATATCAATGGTCTTGACAATTAGAGAAAACAAAAAACAAGGCAAGAATTAATAATTTGGTTAAAAACAACGAAATGCCAACACCGTGTATAATTAATGGCTGGTTCTCGCCTACTTACGAAAATCCTCGCGGATTTTCTATTCGGTTTTTATTTGCTAAATTAGGTGCTTAAAACACGCCACTAATCATACACAAACACGTTGCCCACAATAGCGGAAATCACTCAGACGGAAACAATTCTGAGTTAAAAAGC
>NZ_JAQJCU010000021.1:0-22439 GCF_029125915.1 Tenacibaculum bernardetii | reverse complement strand
AACCAGGGACACAAGGATTTTCAGTCCTTTGCTCTACCAACTGAGCTAAGGCACCAGTTTGCTACTTTCGTTAAGCGGATGCAAATATACAACCGTTTTTTAATTATACAAAGTATTTGTTTTAAAAAAAATGTATTGTAAATTTGAATTCTAAGAAATAAAGAGATGAATTTAATTATTGATGTTGGTAATACAAGAGTTAAAGCAGCTGTTTTTGAGTTAAATACAATCAAAGAAGTTTTTGTTTTTAGCAAGACAGAAATTGTATTTGAAGTAAAAAAAATTATTAATAATTTTTCTATTTCAAGTTCGATAGTGTCTTCTGTGTCTAATATATCAGAAAAAACACTAAAAGAAATCACTGATTTATTAAATCCGATCTTTTTAAACTCCGATATTAAAGTTCCTTTTATAAATAAATACGAAACACCAAAAACTTTAGGCGTTGACAGAATAGCACTGGCAGCAGCAGCTACAGAAAAATACCCGCAAAAAAACGTTTTAATTATTGATGCAGGAACCTGTATTACTTTCGATTTTATCAATAATAAAAACGAATATTTAGGAGGTGCAATTTCTTTAGGTATTTCAATGAGGTATAAGGCATTACATGATTATACGGCTAAATTACCATTGCTAGGTTTGAGTGAAGTATCTAGTTTTATAGGCACAAACACAAATACATCAATACATTCGGGTGTTGTAAACGGCGTAATTAATGAAATTGAAGGCGTTATTAATCAATATCAAAAAAAGTATGGAGATTTAACAATTGTTTTAACAGGAGGAGACACATATTTCTTGGCTAAACAATTAAAAAGTGGCATATTTGCCCATCCAAATTTTGTTTTGGAAGGATTACATACCGTTTTGACATATAATTTAACGAATGATTAAGAGATTTATATTAGGAATACTTGTGCTTAGCGCAGTAACAATATCAGCACAAAGAAATAGTGCGTCACCTTATTCTTATTTTGGAATTGGAGAAAATTTTGAAGCAGTTACTGTAGAGCAGGCATCTATGGGGGGTATTGGAGTAGCATTAAAAGATTCTCACCATTTAAATTTCACGAATCCAGCTTCAAATGCAGATTTAAGAGCAGCTACATATGGTATAGGTGGGAATATGAATTTTCTGACCATAAAAGAAGCAAATACATCACAATCTGGTAAGTCAACAAACTTACGTTATATCTCTTTAGGTTTTCCGTTAGGTGAAAAAGCAGGAGTTTCTGTTGGTTTACAACCTTTCTCATCAGTTGGTTATTCTTTATTAAATAACCAAAACGATGAAGAGGTTACTTTGTTTACTGGAGAAGGAGGAACAAATAAAATATATGCTAGTTTTGGTATGTATGTTTTAGAAGGGCTTTCAGTAGGTATCGAAGCAGGATATGTTTTTGGTAATCTAGATAATAGCATTGTAAACCAAAGGGTTGATGTTGCTTTAGGAACAAAAAATGAAGAATCTGTAAATATTAGGGGCGGACAGTTTAAGTTAGGAGCTCAATACAAAAGAGAATTAAAGAACAAGTTAAACTTTTTTACAGGAGCTTCAATAACATTAAATAGTGATTTATCTGCAAACGGAAATGAAAGAATGTATTCTTTTTCAGGACAAGATATTCAAAGAGATGAGCTTTTTAATAGGTCTATAGATGGGGATATAAACATTCCTATGAAAACTGTTTTCGGAGTAGGTTTAGGAAAAGATAACAAATGGTACGTAGGTATTAACCAACAATTTCAAAGTGCGTTAAGCAGTAACAGTAGTTTAATTTCAAATACTGGAGGTTATAAATACGATGATTCAAATAAATTATCAATAGGAGGTTATTATATTCCGAAGGTAAATTCAATATCAAGTTATTGGGATAGAGTGACTTATAGGGCTGGTTTGCGATTCGAAGACACTGGGTTGTTAGTTAACTCTAATAATAGTTTTACTTCAGTTAACGACTTTGGCATAAATATTGGATTAGGATTGCCATTGCCAAGACAATTGTCTAATGTAAATATTGGATTTGAATATGGGCAAAAAGGATCATCAAGTAGTAGCTTGGTAAAAGAAGAATATTTTAATGTTAGATTAAGTTTATCATTAAATAGTCTTAAATGGTTCCAGAAAAGAGAAATAGATTAATAAAAAAAACTGATACAAGATGAAAAAAATTACGTATTTACTAACAGGATTATTTTTGTTCGTAGCCGTAAATGGTGTAAAAGCACAAGCGAGTCAAGAATGTAACATAAAGTATAACCTTTTTAAAGGAGATGCATCTACAGGGAAGTATGCTGAAGCTAAAGGAAACTTAGAGTATCTATTAACAAACTGTCCAAAACTATCAGTTAATATTTACAAGTACGGAGAGAGAGTAGCAGAGAAATTAAAAGATCCTGTATTGGCCAAGAAAGTTTATGAAACACGATTAGTAAACTTCCCAACAAAAGGAGTCGCAAAATTACATAGTGATTATGCAAGTTATTTAATTGAGAATAAATTAGCGACAGATGACGAGGTTTTCGAAATCTTAAAAAAAGCATATGAACTTTCCCCTAAGGATATGGGAGTTAAAAATATATTTAGATATTTTGAAACTATAGCAGAGATTAATAAAGATACCAATCCTCAAAAAGTATTTGATACTTATGATGATGTAATGGAATCTGTAGAAGAGAAGTTAGAAGACTATAACAAGAAGGTAGCTAAATTACAAGAAAAGGATTCTTTAGGAACTATTAGTGCAAGAGAAAAAAGAAACTTGAGAGCTTTTACTATTAACTCTGGTTCTTTAGGACAGGTTGAAGGTGGTTTAGATGCTATGATTTCTAAAATAGCTACTTGCGAGCGATTAATTCCTATTTACACTAGAGATTTCGAAGGTAAAAAAACAGACGGTGTTTGGTTAAAAAGAGCAGTTTCTAGAATGTATAATAAAGGTTGTCAAACAGATCCTTTATTTGAGAAGTTAGCAAATGCTTATGCTGAAACTACACAATCTTCTGATGCTTACAACTTCTTAGCTGGAGTTTTGGCTAAAAATGGAGATAGAAGTGGTGCTGTAGAAATGAAAAAGAAAGCTTTTGATTTAGAAACAGATCCTTTTGTAAAGGCAAAGTATAAATTAAGAGAAGCGCAGAATGCTAGCGGAAGTAGAGCAAGATCTTTAGCTTACGAAGCATTAAGATATAACCCAAACATGGGTAAGGCGTACTTATTTATTGCAAGTTTATATCAAAAGAGTGCAAACTCTTGTGGTAGTGATGAGTTTGAAAAGAGAATGGTGTACGTAGCTGCTTTAAATAAAGCATTAAAAGCGAAAAGAGTAGATCCGGGTTGTGGAGCCAATAGATATATTTCAAGTTATACTAAAAATGTACCATCAAAGAAATTAATATTTCAAAAAGGTATTGCTTCAGGAGCTAGCCATAAAATTGGTTGTTGGATTGGTGAAACAGTTCGTGTACCATAATAGGGTTAGATGAAATTATACTCTATAAATATACATAAAAGCATTGCTGCCATTTTTTTGGTGGCAATGCTTTTTTCTTGTGTAAATTCAAAGCAAGAAGTGCGAGATTTTTTAGCGGATAAAAATATGCCTGTAGGAACGGCAATAAATATTTATCATATAAAAAAAGACTCAGGTAAAATTACTTCAAAAACAAAAGCATCTCTTTTTTATGATTTTTCTAATAGAGAGGAGCATCCGTATAGCGAGTTCCCTAAAGGAATAAAAATTGTTTCTATTGATCAAACAGGAAAGGATTCTACTACAATCACAGGTAACTATGCTTTGTCATACAGTAAAACAGGTGTTTCTGAAATTAAAGGAAATGTGGTAATCTTAAACCATTCTGGAAACAGAAAGTTAGAAACCAATCAGTTATTTTGGGATCAAAAAGAACATTACTTTTTTACTGAAGATGGCTTTAGGTTAACAACATTAAGAGGTACTGTTAACGGTTTTGGTTTTGAGTCGAAAGAGGATTTATCTAAATATATAGCTAAAGACATTACAGGAGAAATTCAAACAAATCAAAAATAAATACAATGAATACATTTTGGAAGTATTTACAGTACGGTTACTTAGTTATTGGGGCATTGTTTTTTGTTGAAGGTGTTTTTCAATGGAGCACAAGCAAACAAGATGCGCTTATTCGATTTGGATTTGGTATCTTTATTACTTTAATTTTCTTCTTTAAACGTCATTTTAGAAGAAAAGTTGAAAAGAGAAATCAACAACGTTAATGGAATTTGAAATCATTATAATTCTTAGCTCTATACTATTTTCGGCCTTTTTTTCAGGTATGGAAATAGCCTTTGTTTCTGCCAATAAATTACATATTGAGCTAGAAAAAAAGAGAGAAGGTTTTTTACCTAAAATATTAGCGATTCTTACCCGAAAATCATCAAAGTTTATAACAACAATGTTGGTTGGTAATAATGTAGCATTGGTAATATATAGTTACTTTATGGGACAATTGTTAATGAATTGGTTTCAAACAGCATTGCCAACAGATTTTACATTTATAAACTATTTATTAGATGATTTAAACCTTTTAACACAAACAATAGTATCTACACTTATTATCTTAGTAACGGCAGAGTTTTTACCTAAAACCATATTTAGAATTTATGCAAACGAAATGTTAAAGCTTTTCGTAGTGCCGGCATATATTTTTTATTTATTATTTTACGGAATAACTTGGATTATCACCAAAATTTCAGATTTTTTCTTATTCATTTTTTTCAGAATAAGAGAAGCAGAAGCTAAAAAAGAATTTAGTAAAGAGGAATTGGGGAATTATATTTCTGAACAATTAGATGGAGGAAATGACGAAGATAAAATCGATTTAGAAATCCAAATTTTCCAGAATGCATTAGGATTTCACAAGGTAAAAGCCAGAGAAATTATGGTGCCTCGAACAGAAATTATGGCAATTGATATACACGAATCTGTCGAAAATTTAAAAGAGATGTTTATCGCAACAGGTTTATCTAAGATTTTGGTTTATAAAAATTCTTTTGACGATATTTTGGGGTATGTAAGTGCTTTCGAATTATTCAAAAATCCAGTTTCTATCAAGTCGATTTTATTACCGGTAGAATTTGTGCCAGAATCGATGATTATTAACGATGTTTTAAACAGTTTGATAAAGAAAAGAAAAAGCATTGCAATTGTTGTAGATGAATATGGCGGTACATCAGGAATTATAACTGTAGAAGATGTTGTAGAAGAATTATTTGGTGAGATTGAAGACGAACATGATAGTCAAGAGTTACTAGAAGAACAAATTAGCGACCAAGAATTTAAATTTTCAGCACGATTAGAAGTCGATTATTTAAATGAAGAATACGATTTAAATATACCTAAAGAAGAAGCTTACGAAACGTTGGGTGGTTTTATTATAAATCATACTGAAACGATACCCGAACAAGACGAAGTTTTACACATCGATAAATTCTATATTAAAATACTAAAAGTAAGCGCTACTAAAATTGATGATTTGTACTTAAAAGTCATCGATATAGAAGATTAAAACGTACTTTTCTGCATAGATTCTCAATCAAAAAAAAACAGCTTAAAAAAACATTGCTTTGTTTACTATGAAATTGTATTTTCGCTCACTGTAAATAAAATAAATAACGTATGGCAATTTTATCGAAAATTAGAGAACGTTCAATGTTCTTAATTCTTGTAATTGGTTTAGCACTTTTTGCTTTTGTATTAGACCCTTCTACAATATCAGATTTTTTTAATGCAAGTAAAGTAAATGAAATAGGTGAAGTAAACGGTGAAGCTGTTTCACGCCAAGAATTTGCAGAAGCTTTAGATGCTTATAAAGCACAAACAGGTAATAGCGTTTCTGAAATGCAAGCAGCAAAAACTGTTTGGAATAACATTATCAGACAAAAAATATACAAAACTCAGTTAGAAGAAGCAGGAATTACTGTTGGTGATGCTGATATAATGAATAGATTGTATGAAACTCCGTTTATTCAAAACGACCCAAGATTTCAAAGCGCAGGTCTTTTAGATAAAAATAAACTTAAAGAGTTCTTAGCAACTATTAAAGAAGAAAACGGAGCTGATTGGAGTAATTGGCAAAACTACATGTTTTCTTTAAAGAACGAACTTGAAAAAGCAGCATACGATAATTTAGTATCTGCAGGTTTAGGAGCTTCTTTAAAAGAAGGTGAAGCACAATATTTAACAGAAAACACAAAGGTTTCAGGTAAATATGTTTATGTACCTTATACTACAATTGCTGATGATTTAGTTGTTTTAAAACAAAGCGACATTAAAAATTATATTAGTAAATACGAAAATCAATTTCAAGTAACAGCCTCTAGAGATATTAAATTTGTAAAGTTTGATATTAAGCCTACGGCTGAAGATGAAGTAGCTGTTAAAGCAGAAGTAGCTAAGTTAATAGAAGATTCAGTAACTGGTGCTAACATAGCTGTTAAAGGATTAAAGAACACTAGTAATTATGCTGAGTTTTTATCAGAAAATGATTCTGATATCGCTTTAGACAACAATTACAAGTTTAAGGTTCAAGTACCACAAGTAATTGCTGAGCAAATTTTTAATGGTAAAGAAGGCGATGTTTTCGGACCATATAAAGACGCAAACCACTTTAAATTATCTAAAATTACAAAAGTAGTTCAATTACCAGATTCAGCTCAGGCAAGTCATATCTTAATTCCTTTTGTGGGTTCTGCAAGTGCAGATGCAACAGTAACACAAACAGAAGAAGAAGCTAAGAATACTGCAGATAGCTTATTAACAGTTTTAAAAGCTAACAAATCTAAATTTGCAGCTTTAGCAAAAGAGTTTTCTTCAGATAAAGGTTCTGCTGAAAAAGAAGGTTTCTATGATTGGTTTGGTTACAACAGAATGGTACCAGCTTTTAGAGACTTTGCTTTTGAAGGTAAAAAAGGAGATATGGGCGTTGTAAAATCTCAATTTGGTTTTCACGTAATGAAAGTTGATGGTCAGAAGAACTTTCAAACAGTTGTAAAATTAGCAACTTTTGGACGTAAGATTGAGGCATCAGAAGCTACAGAAAATACAGTTTTTCAAAATGCTGAAACTTTTTCTTTGGATTTATCAAACGGTAAAAACTTTGATGAAGTTATAAAAGAAAAGAATTTAGTATCTCAACCAGCAGTTGGTTTAAAACCTTTAGATGAAGTTGTACCAGGAATTGGTAATGAAAGACAAATTATTACTTGGTCTTTTGACACAGGGGTAAACGAAGGAACTTCTAAACGTTTTGATGTTGAAGGAGGATATGTAGTAGCTGTTTTAACAGGTAAGACTGAAAAAGGTTTAATGCCAGTTGAAAAAGCGATTTCAAGAGTTCGTCCTATTTTAACAAACGAAAGAAAAGCAAAATTAATTGAAGCTAAAATTAGCGGAGCTACATTAGCAGAAATAGCTAAATCGGTAGATGTAACTGTTAAAAATGCTGCAGATGTAAACTTACAATCACCAACAATTTCGGGTGTAGGGTTTGAGCCTAAAGTAGTAGGAGCAATGTTAAACGCTAAAGAAAATACTGTAGTTAAAAACGTAGCAGGAGATAAAGGAGTATTTGCTTTTGAAGTAACATCAAAATCATTACCAACAGCTTTACCAAACTATGATTCTTACAGAAAGCGTTTAGTAAACGAAAGAAAAAACAAATCTTTTCAAATGTATGAAGCTATTAAAAAAGCTTCTAACATTGAAGATAACATGAGTTCTTTTTACGGAATTCAGTAATCAGAAAAGTTAAAATAAAAAAAATCCGAACTCATTGAGTTCGGATTTTTTTTGTGCTTTATTATAAAGGTATAACTTATCTATTTCAGAAGCTCTTCTTAGCTAATAAGCCTTAATTAGCCATCGCTTTACCCAAAGCTTCCCCAAGGTCAAAAACATAACCAGTTATTAACATAATGGCTATAAAAACGATTAAAACATACCAATAATTTATTTTTTTAGTTTTCATAACTCAATTTTTATAGTTTGTAACAATTTATTTATTGGCAATAATAATAATAATAAACCAAAAAAAAGCAATCTCAAACGAGATTGCTTTTTTTAAAATATATTTTAAAGCTTTGTATTAAGCGTTTAAAGGTTTTCCGTCCCAAGCAGCTTTTGCAGCTTCTTTAACAGCTTCTGAATATGTTGGATGTCCATGACATATTCTTGCTAAATCTTCAGCAGAAGCTCTAAATTCCATTGCTACGGCAGCTTCCATAATTAAATCGGCAACACGTGCACCAACCATATGAACTCCTAATACTTCATCCGTATTTTTATCAGCCAATACTTTAACAAATCCGTCAGTATCTCCACTTGCTCTAGATCTTCCTAAAGCACGCATAGAAAATTTACCCGCTTTGTAAGCAACACCAGCATCTTTTAACTCTTGTTCTGTTTTACCAACAGCGGCAACTTCTGGCCATGTATACACAATACCAGGAATTAAGTTATAATCGATATGAGGTTTTTGTCCTGCTAAAAATTCAGCAACAACAACACCTTCTTCTTCAGCTTTGTGTGCTAACATTGCTCCACGAACAACATCACCAATAGCAAAAATATTAGAAACACTAGTTTGTAAATGTTCATTTACATCTACCATTCCTTTATCAGTAAGCTTAACGCCTGCTTTTTCTAATCCTAATCCTTTTGTAAAGGCTTTACGTCCAACAGCAACTAAACAATAGTCTCCGTTAAAAGTAACTTCTTCACCTTTTTTATTGGTTGCTTTTACAACAACTTCGTCTCCGTTTCTTTCTACAGAAGTAACACCGTGACTGGTGTTAAACTTCATACCTTGTTTCTTTAAAACTTTTTGAAGCTCTTTAGAAATATCAGCATCCATGGTAGGTGTAATTTTCGGAGCGTATTCAATTACTGTTACATCAGCACCTAAACGTTTGTAAACAGAACCTAACTCTAAACCGATTACTCCACCACCAATTACTAATAAATGTTTTGGTACTTCTTTAAGTTTTAAAGCTTCAGTTGATGTTATAACGCGCTCTTTATCTAAAGTGATAAAAGGCAATGTAGATGGTTTAGAACCTGTAGCAATAATAATGTTTGTACCTTCAATTACTTCAGAAGTTCCGTCGTTTTTAGTAACCTTTACATGTGTTGCATCTTCAAAAGAACCTAAACCTTCATGAACAGTAATATCATTCTTGTCCATTAAATATTTAATTCCGCCTGTAGTAGTTTCTACAACATTAGCTTTACGGTCTACCATTTTTCCGAAATCGAAAGAAGGCTTTTCAACAGTAATTCCGTGCTCTTCAAAATGATGCACAGCATCGTAATAATGATGAGAAGAATCTAATAAAGCTTTAGAAGGAATACATCCTACGTTTAAACAGGTACCACCTAAAGTTGAATATTTTTCGATGATAGCTACTTTAGATCCTAATTGAGCGGCTCTAATGGCAGCAATATATCCACCTGGACCAGAACCAATAACGATTAAATCGTATTTCATAAGTCGTGTTTTTATTGTTTATGTATATCTGATAAAAATTAATGTTTTATCAGTTTATATTTTGTTTTTCAGAATAATAAGTGCAAAATTACACATAATAGTTGATTTGCTGAAGTATGTTTTCGATTACTTTTTATCAATAAATAACATTAATTATTTTAACTTTGAAACCATTATGAAACAACTATTAATTATCGGGTATGTTTGGGTAGAGCCAAGTTCTTCTGCCGCAGGAAGTAGAATGTTGCAATTAATTGAATTGTTTTTAAAGAATAATTATAAAATAACATTTGCTTCGCCAGCACAAAAAAGTGAAAAAGCAATTCATTTAACTGAATTGGGAGTAGATGAAAGATCGATTGAATTGAATAATACTTCGTTTGATGATTTTATATCTGATTTAAATCCGTCTATTGTGTTGTTTGATCGTTTTATGATGGAAGAACAATTCGGGTGGCGAGTTGCAGAGAACTGTCCGGATGCTTTAAGGGTTCTTGATACAGAAGATTTACATTTTTTGCGTAAAACCCGTCATGAACAATTAAAAAAAGGAGAAATTTTTTCTACGGATGCTTTGTTAAAGTCTACAGATGCAAAACGAGAAATAGCATCGATATTGCGATGCGATTTGAGTTTAATAATTTCTAGTTATGAAATAAAATTACTTAAAGAGGTTTTTAAAATTGATGGAAGTTTACTGTACCATCTTCCTTTTTTATTAGATAAAATTGATGGAAAAGTGGTTAATGGTTGGAAGTCTTTTGAGGAACGAGAACATTTTGTATTTATAGGAAATTTTTTTCATCAGCCGAATGTAGATGCAGTTTTGCAGCTTAAAAATTATATTTGGAAGTTAATTCGCAAAGAATTTCCAAAAGCAGAAATTCATATTTACGGAGCGTATGCAACCCAACAAATAAATCAGTTGCATAATAAAAAAGAAGGTTTTATCGTAAAAGGATTTGCTGAAGATGCCATGCAAGTTGTGAGAAACGCCAGAGTTGTTTTAGCGCCTATCCGTTTTGGAGCAGGAATAAAAGGGAAACTTACCGAAGCGATGCTATGCGGAACGCCAAGTATAACATCAAATATCGGAGCAGAAGGAATGCATGATGGTTTTAATTGGAATGGTTTTATAGAAGATGATTTTGAGGCATTTTCTAACAAAGCGATTACATTGTATTCTGATGAGAAATTATGGGAAGAGTTTCAATTAAGCGGAATAGAAATTATCAATGCTATTTATGATAAAGAAAAAATTGAGAAACCTTTTGTTGAGCGCATAAAAAAAATCCAAGAAAATATAATTGAACACCGTCAAAATAATTTTCTTGGAAGTTTGTTACAACATCAAACTTTACAAGCTACAAAATACATGAGCAAGTGGATTGAAGCTAAGAACAAGTAATTATAAATTAGTGTCAGTTCGAGCGCAGTCCAGAACTTTTAATGTTACAGTTGTAAAATTAGTTAAACAGCGCTCAAAGTGACATTTTATGCTAAAAGTCCAGCACGTTTTAAAAGCGCATCTGGTTTTGGTTCTTTTCCTCTAAAGCGTTTATATAACTCCATTGGTTTTTCGGTTCCACCTTTAGAAAGTACATTGTTTTTAAATTTATCGGCAACTTCTTTGTTAAAGATTCCTTCTTCTAAGAAATACTCAAAAGCATCAGCATCTAAAACTTCAGCCCATTTATAAGAATAATATCCAGCAGAATATCCACCTTGAAAAATATGAGAAAAAGCGGTGCTCATACAATTTTCACTAACATCAGGATATAATTTTGTGTCAGCAAAAGCTTTTGATTCAAATTCTTTTACAGAAGTAATTGTTTCAGGCGATTCGCTTCCATGCCAATTCATGTCTAAGAGTCCAAAACTCAGTTGACGCAAGGTTTGCATACCTTCATGAAAACTAGCTGATTCTTTTATCTTTTCAACATATTCCATCGGAATCGTTTCTCCAGTTTCATAATGTTTTGCAAACAACTCTAAAGCTTCTTTTTCGTAACACCAGTTTTCTAAAACCTGACTAGGAAGTTCTACAAAATCCCAAGAAACAGATGTTCCAGATAAACTATTATACGTTGTGTTTGCAAGCATTCCGTGTAATGCGTGACCAAATTCATGAAATAGCGTTGTAACCTCGTTAAAGGTTAATAATGACGGTTTTGTTTCGGTAGGCTTAGTAAAGTTACAAACAATAGATACTTGCGGACGCTCATTAATTCCGTTTTTAATTTGTTGCGATTTATATGAAGTCATCCATGCACCATTTCTTTTTCCTGGTCTAGGATGAAAATCTGCATAAAAATATGATACGAAATTTCCTTTTGTATCGGTTACATTGTATGTTTTTACGTCTTCGTGGTATTTATCAATCGAGTTGATTTCTTCAAATTGTAAGTCGAATAATCTACTTGCAATTTCAAAAACACCGTCAATTACATTTTCTAATTTAAAATAAGGTTTTAGCAATTCTTGATCTAAAGAAAATAGTTCTTTCTTTAATTTTTCTGCGTAATAAGTACCGTCCCATTTTTGAAGTTGCGTTATACCATCCAATTTTTTAGCGTAAGTAGCTAAATTATCAAATTCACGTTTTGCGGCAGGTTTTGCTTTTGCTAATAAATCGTTAGAAAAAGACAAAACTTTCTTAGGTGTTTCAGCCATTCGTTCTTCTAAAACAAAATGAGCGTGTGTTTTATAACCTAATAAATTGGCTCTTTTATGACGAAGGTTTACAATGTTTAAAACCGTTTCTTCGTTATTGAATTCGTTCTGTTGAAATCCTTTTTTACCAGCAGCAATTGCTAATTTTTTACGCAGTTCTCTATTGTCTGCATAGGTCATAAACGGAATATAACTTGGGTAATCTAAAGTGAAAACCCATCCATCTTTCTCTTTTGATATTGCTATTTCCTTAGCCGCTTCTTTTACACTTTCTGGTAAACCAGATAAATCATTTTCATCAGTTAAATGCATTTCAAAAGCATTGGTTTCTGCCAATACATTTTCTCCGAATTTTAATGAGAGTTTTGATAGTTCAGCATCAATACTACGTAATTCAGTCTTGTCAGTCTCGTTTAAATTGGCTCCGTTTCTAGCAAAACTTTTGTACTGTTTATCTAGTAACATATGTTGTTCAGGAGATAATTCTAAAGAAGGTATATTCTCAAAAACAGTTTTTACTCTATTAAACAATGCTTCATTTAATGTGATGTCATTTCTGAATTCACTCAGCCAAGGAGAAATTTCCTGTGCTATTTTCTGAATTTCATCATTAGTTTCTGCTGAGTTTAAATTAAAGAAAATTGAGGTGATTTTATTTAGTTTTTCGCCTGTAAAATCTAAAGCTACTGTGGTATTATCAAAAGTAGGAGCTTCAGTATTATTTACAATTGCATCAATTTCTGCTTTGGCTATTTTTATTCCTTCTTCAATGGCAGGTTTATAATCTGTATTTGCAATTTTAGAAAAAGGAGGTGTATTAAAGTCTTGTAAAAGTGGATTCATTTTTTAATGTTTGTGTCAGATCGAGCGCAGTCGAGATCTAAATAGAACCTCTCGACTGCGCTCGAAGAGACAAATGATTATTTTCTTACTCTTTCTGAAGCTTGTTCAACTTTTAATTTTAAACCTTCCTTGTATGCAATGATTTTATCTAATACACACTTATCAGAAGCACCAATAATTTGAGCAGCTAAAATACCTGCATTTTTTGCACCATCTAAAGCAACAGTTGCTACTGGAACACCGCCTGGCATTTGTAATATTGATAAAACAGAATCCCAGCCATCAATAGAATTTCTACTTTTTACAGGGACTCCGATTATTGGTAAAGGGCTCATGCTTGCTACCATTCCTGGTAAATGAGCAGCGCCACCTGCGCCGGCAATAATTACTTTTACACCACGAGTATGTGCGTTTTTAGAATAGTTGACTAATTTTTCTGGTGTTCTATGAGCAGAAACAATATCTACTTCTATTTGAATATCGAAACCTTCTAAAATATCAATTGCTTCTTGCATGATTGGAAGATCTGAATCGCTTCCCATTATAATTCCTACCATAATTTATGTTTTTAAAATGAGACTCTAAAATTTGTTTCTGAATCTCATTAATTTGGGTGAGAAGCTGAAATGAATTCAGCTTGACGAGTAATTATTTACTAATTACTCTAATTGTTTCTTTTACTTGTTGCGCTATTTTTCGCGCCTCATTAATGTCTTTATTAACAATAGTTACGTGCCCCATTTTTCGAAAAGGTTTGGTTGTTTTCTTTCCGTAAATGTGTGGTGTAACTCCGTCTATTTTTAAGATTTCTGTCATGTTTTCGTAAACGACATCGCCTGTATAACCTTCTTCGCCTACTAGGTTTACCATAATCCCGGCAACTTTACTTTCTGTATTACCTAAAGGAAGGTTTAAAATACTGCGTACATGTTGCTCGAACTGGTTTGTATAACTAGCTTCAATTGAATAGTGTCCAGAGTTATGTGTTCTTGGAGCTACTTCGTTAACAATGATTTGATCATCATTAGTTTGAAACATTTCAACAGCTAACAATCCGACGAAGTCGAAAGTGCTAGCTACTTTTAACGCTATTTCTCTTGCTTTTTCCGCTACTTTAGAATTTATTCTTGCAGGGCAAATTACATATTCAACCTGATTTGCTTCTGGATGAAATTCCATTTCAACAACAGGGTATGTTCTTACAGATCCATTAGAATTTCTGGCTACAATAACGGCCAATTCATTTTTAAAAGGAATTAGTTTTTCAGCAATACATTCTCCTTCTGGTAATGATTGTAAATCTTCATAAGTACGAACTACTTTTACACCGGTACCATCATAACCAAATTGTGCAGATTTCCATACAAAAGGAAACTCAATAATATTGTTTTCATATGAGTGTTTTAACTCTTCTAGAAAAGCATAATGAGAAAAATCGGCAGTAGGAATTTGATGATCTTTGTAAAATAATTTTTGACGTGCTTTGTTTTGAATTATCCTCAAATTAGCAGGTTTCGGGTAAATAGTTAAGCCTTCGGCCTGTAGTTTTTCGAGTGCATCAATATTTACATTTTCTATTTCGATGGTTAGTAAATCTACCTTTTTACCGAAGTTGTAAACGGTATCAAAATCAAATAAATCTCCTTGATGGAACTCATTGCATATTTGTGCACAAGGAGCCTCTGGATTCTTATCTAAAATTAAGGTGTAAATATCAAATTTTTGAGTTTCGGTAAGTAACATCCTACCTAACTGTCCGCCACCGAGAACGCCCAATTTAAAGTCTGAAGAAAAATAATTTTTCAAGATAAATATTTTAGTGTGTTGTTGTTATCGCAAAAATAAGAATCTAAAGTATAGTATAAATACAATTAACGAGATATTCTTAATTGCGAAGCGCTAACTTTAGTAACAAGATACATTAGGGCAGAACAGCCTTCATTATCAATTGGTGCGCCATCTGCTAAATAGTTATATTGTTTATCGTCGCAAGGGCATGTAATTTGCACGCCGTTAAAAGTCATTAAAGAGTTACAAGTAGTTTCAGGACACTGCTGATCGAAAGCTTTATAACCATTAATACCTGTTCTGAAAAGGAAAACATTACGACCCTGAATTGTGTTTTGAGAACTACCACTAGGAACCAATAATCCTTGAAACTCGGGTAATGTTAAATCGACAATAGCATTCATATCTATTCCTCTAAAACAATTATTAACAGGTGTATTATCACTACAACCCAATGTAATTGTTATAATAAATAGGTAAAGTATTTTTTTCATTATTTTAAAATAGAGTTATATAGGTAACGGTACGAATTTACAAATATTTTGTATATTTGTAGAGCAATCTCATTCCTAATCGGAATGAGATTTTTAAAGTTTAGAAATTATGAGTGAAGTATCATATTATACTGCAGAAGGATTAAAAAAATTAAAAGACGAATTATCACATTTAGAGCATACTGAAAGACCAAGAGTTTCTCAGGAAATTGGTGACGCTATAGATAAAGGAGATTTAAGTGAGAATGCAGAGTACCATGCAGCAAAAGAAGAGCAATCGTTATTAGAAACTAAAATTGCGCAACTTAAAAATGTAGTTGCGAATGCCCGTATTATTGATGAAAGTCAATTAGATACATCTAAAATATTGATTCACTCTATCGTGAAATTAAAAAATACGACTAATGGTATGGAGTTTACCTATACTTTGGTTGCAGATTCTGAGACAGATATTAGAAACGGAAAATTATCAGTAAATTCACCTATAGGAAAAGGATTATTAGGGAATAAAGTAGGTGATATCGCAGAGATTAAAGTGCCTAACGGAATTATGAAATTTGAAATCATAGAGATATCTAGATAATCTCTTTAAAAATATTTATTGATAAAAGCGTTGCGTTTGCAACGCTTTTTTTATTTTTACTTTATATTGTTAGGTTGAGTGCAGTCGAGATTTAATTTAATCATCGGTTGTGTTCTAGAAAACATTAAAACAAAAGTTATGGCAAGTATTTTTACCAAAATAATTTTAGGAGAAATCCCTTCATATAAAATCGCAGAAGACGAAAATTTTATCGCTTTTTTAGATGTGAATCCGAATGCAAAAGGACACACTTTGGTAGTTCCTAAAAGAGAAGAAAATAAGATTTTCGATTTGTCGAAAGAAGAATATAACGGGCTGATGTCTTTTTCTTATCGCGTAGCAAAAGCGATAGAAAAAACAATTCCTTGTAAACGTGTTGGGATGAGTGTGATCGGGTTAGAAGTGCCGCATGTACATGTGCATTTAATTCCGTTAAACACAATGGCTGATATTCAGTTTGTAGAAAAAGAAAAATTAACAAATGACGAGTTTGTTACCATAGCAAAAAACATTTCTAATAATTTCAGTTAATATGAAATTTCAAAAATGGCAGAAAATAGGCTTGGCTTGGGCTTTATGGATGTTTGTTATAATGACATTTGTTTGGCCTTATTTTGATAATGAAAAAGTTACTTTAAAAGATGTATTAATAGGCATTCCTTTTTGGTTGATAGCAGGCTTAATTTTTGGTTGGACCCAACGAAAAAACTTAAAAGAAAAGAAAGAAAACTAAATTTAATACTAGCGAGTTATTCTGAAATAAGTTTAGTTTGATGAAAAACAAGTCGATATAAAGTGGTAGTAATTATTTTAAACTTTATCTAACTGAATTTCGAAAGTAGTTCCTTTATTTATTTCAGATTTTAAAACATGTATTTTCCCGTTATGGTAATCTTCAATAATACGTTTAGAGAGCGATAAGCCTAAGCCCCAACCACGTTTTTTTGTGGTAAATCCTGGTTTAAATATTTGTTTGAACTGCGATTTTGCAATTCCTTTACCAGAATCGGTTACTATAATTTTTATAAACTTACTAGTTTCTTTAATTTCAAGAGAAATATTTCCCTTTCCTCGCATTGCATCAATAGCATTTTTAATTAAATTTTCAATTACCCAACCATATAACTCGATATTTAAGAAGGTTGAAAGTGTTTCTTTATCCGAAGAAAAAGAAAAATTAATTTGTTTAGAGCTTCTAGATTTTAAATAATTAAATGCTGCTTGTGTTTCTGATACAATATTATATTTCTTTAATTTAGGAAGAGAGCCAATTTTAGAAAATCGATTGGCAATGGTACTTAAACGATCAACATCTTTTTCAATTTCAACAATATATTCTTCGTTTACATCTTCAGATCTTAAAATAGCAATCCAACCTAATAAAGAAGATAACGGTGTGCCAATTTGATGAGCAGTTTCCTTAGCCATACCGGTCCAAAGTTTATTTTGTTCGGCAACTTTACTCGATTTATACACCATATAAACAATGGTTAAAAAAAGACCTAGTATTAAAAGTAATGCTAGCGGATAGTATTTAAGCTTGTATAATAAATCGGAATTTCGATAATAGAGATATTGTGTAATTCCGAAATACTCAATAACAATAGGCTCGTTCTGATCTTTCATTAGGGCTAATTGTTCTTGAAGGTATTTAGGTTTTTTAGATTTAATAATATCTAAATTTCTATATAAATCAATTGTTCCGTCTTTATTTACAAGAATCGTAGGAATGTTTTCTATAGTTTCATAAACCTTATTAATTAAGTTTGTGTTTTCGTTTAAATCAGGATTAGAAGCTAGCTCTTTAAAGGCGACTGCAAATATTTCTATTTTACCACGTTCTTCTTCCTTAAATTTCTGAAAAAAAACATAGGTATTCCATAAAATAAACGAAACGATTAATATAGATACTAAAACAGTAAGGCGTTTTATCCAATAAGTATTCTTAAAAAATGTCATTAGTCAAATATAAACTATTCTATACAATAACTTAATTTGTAAAACGGTAGTATATTTACATCTAAAAAGAATATATATGTTATCACTCGATCCTAAAGAATTACCTGTAGGTAAATTACATAGTTATTTATTAGGCGCTATAGCACCAAGACCTATTGCTTTTGCAAGTACTATTGATGAAGAAGGAAATCCGAATTTATCACCGTTTAGTTTTTTTAATGTTTTCGGAGCCAATCCACCAATGTTAATTTTTTCTCCAGCACGAAGTGTAAGAGGTAATAAAACAAAACATACGTTAGATAATGCTGAAGAAACAAGAGAAGTGGTTATTAATGTGGTGAATTATGATATTGTACAACAAATGTCGTTAAGTAGTACGATGTATCCGAAGGGTGTAAATGAGTTTGAAAAAGCGGGGTTTACAATGTTACCTTCTGATGAAGTAAAGCCTTTTAGAGTTGCAGAATCGCCAGTACAATTTGAATGTAAAGTAACCGATATTATTTATACAGGAACCGAAGGAGGCGCAGGGAATTTAATTGTTTGTGAAGTGGTTAAACTACATATTAACGAGAATGTTTTAGCGGAAGACGGAAGCATAGATCAACATAAAATAGATTTAGTTGCTAGGGCAGGAGGAAGCTATTATTCTAGAGCAAGAGACGGTTTTTTTGAAATTCCAAAACCAATTTCGACTTTAGGAATTGGTGTAGATCAAATTCCTGTTGAAATTAGAAATAGTGCTGTTTTAACAGGTAATAATTTAGGAATGTTAGGTAATGTAGAACAGCTACCAAATGAGGAAACTGTTAATAACTTTGCGAAAGAACACCCAAAATATGTTTCGCTTTCAACTGAAAAAAAACATACATTTGCACAAGATTATTTAAAGAGTAATGATGTAGAAAGTGCTTGGAAAGTGCTTTTAATTAAATAGATAAGAATATGGAAGTTATAGGGAAGATTAAATTAATTAACGAAACACAAACATTTGGAGCTAGCGGATTTAGAAAACGTGAATTAGTTGTGACTACAGATGAGCAATATCCACAAATGATTATGATTGAGTTTGTACAGGATAAATGTGATGTTTTAAATAGTTATGCTGTTGGTCAAGATGTAAAAGTATCTATTAATTTAAGAGGTAGAGAGTGGATTAATCCAGAAGGAGTTGCAAAATACTTTAATTCTATTCAAGGATGGAGAATTGAGAATTTAGCACAAGCTTCTGCTCAAAATACACCACCTGTAGATCAGTTTCAACCAGCACCAGATTTATCTGCTAACGAACCAGACGATTTACCTTTTTAATATAAAAGGATTATATATACAAAAAAGAGAGCCACCGGCTCTCTTTTTACGTTTTACGGAAATCCACTCTTTTAAATGCGGATATCCCTTTTGTAGCTCTACCAGATTAAAATATATTTGTACTATCATTTATTAGCTAGAGACTAAAGATGTATTAAGGGAAAAAAGCCTTCTGATATTGTTCTCAGAAGGCTTTTATTATGTTGTATTGTATCGTTTTTATTTTTCCTTTTTAGGCATTGGTCCTCTTAAGTGAATTACTAATCCGTTTAAAAAGTTTCTAAGAATTTGATCGCCACACTCCATATATTTAGGATGCTCTTCATTTCTGAAAAAAGCACCTAACTCACCTTTAGAAACTTTAAAGTCAACCAAAGCACAGATTTCAATAATATCAGTATCACGAAATTTGTGAGCTACTCTTAATTTTTTAAAAATATCGTTGTTCGTTAATCCCATAGTAATAATATATTTTATTGTTTTAGTTAACCATTTTAAAAATAGCCCAAGCGTAAATGGCAAAACGTAAAAAACGAAATAGTCCAAATAGTACTACGTTTTTAAACGGATATTTAATCATACCAGCTGTTAAACAACTAATCGCAAAAGGTAATGGTAATAAGGCACCAACTAAAATTAAAAAACCACCCCATTTACTGGTGTTTTTAAGGTTTTTAGCCATTTTAACTTCTAAATAAAGTTTTACAGAAGCAATTTTTAAGGAAGCTCTACCTATAAAATAAGCAGTTAATCCACCAAAATAAGATAAGGTTGCTAATAGCGATAAGTTTAAAACAGGATCTGCTGTTTTTTTAGACCAAGCGATAAAAATCTCAGGCGGAATTAAACCCAGTATTGTTTCAGAAATGAAAAAAGTAGTTAATACACCTAGTCTAGAAAAAGTTTCGGTAACTGTTTGTAAACCGTCATTAATATTGTAAACATATTTATTAAATAAAAATATACCTACAACTGCACCCACTATTGGCCAAAAAGCTTTTTTTAAACTTTCCCAAATAAACATGTAAAAACCGGTACGTTGGTAGTAGTTGTGTAACCGCTTAACGTGTGGCTTTACATTCTTTTTATTTCTTCTTTTCTTAACTTTCATTTCCTTGTTTCTCTGGGCCTCTTTTAGAGAATGCAAAAATACAAGGTAATTGGAAATAAATCAAAGAAATATCGTTAATTATAAGTTAGCAGTAGCAGCTTCAGCACAACGCTCACCATCCATTGCTGCAGATATAATTCCGCCTGCATAACCACCACCTTCTCCACAAGGAAATAAACCCTCTATTTGTGGGTGTTCTAAACTTTCTTTTCTAGGGATATTAACCGGAGATGAGGTGCGAGATTCTACTCCAATAATATTTGCTTCGGCAGTATAATAACCATGCATTTTTTTACCAAAAGCATCAAAACCTTTACGCAATCTACTACCAATAAACTTTGGCAATAAAGAATGCATTGGTGCTGAGTTTAAACCTGGCTGATAAGAGGTTTCATTTAAACTAGCTGATAATTTACCTTCTACAAAATCTGTTAAACGTTGGGCAGGGGCAACCTGACTTTTTCCACCAGCGTTAAAAGCTAATTTTTCTAAATCCTTCTGATATTCTAAACCTTTAAGCGCTCCGAATTTTTCATATTTGTATAAATCTTTATCGATATTAATTTCAACAACAATTCCTGAATTGGCAAATTTATTATTTCTACGAGAAGGCGACATTCCGTTTACAACAACCTCTCCGTTTGCCGTTGCAGCTGGCACAATAAATCCGCCCGGGCACATACAAAACGAATATACACCTCTGTTATTTGCTTGATGTACTAAACTGTATGATGCAGCTGGTAATAACTCATCTCTTTGGCCTGTGCAACTATATTGAATTTGGTCTATAATTTCTTGTGGATGTTCTACACGAACTCCCATTGCAAATGATTTTGCTTTTAATAAAATATCTTTTCTATCAAGCAATTCGTAAATATCTCTAGCGGAATGCCCAGTTGCTAAAATTACTGAATTCACAGTCATTTCATTTCCGTTTTGTAGTTGTATGGCTTGTAGTTTGCTGTTTTTAATAACAAAATCGGTAACGCGGGTATCAAAATGAACTTCACCACCATATTTGATAATATTCTCACGAATATTCTGAATAATTTTAGGCAATTTATTAGTTCCGATATGCGGATGCGCATCAATTAAAATATCTTCAGCAGCACCATGGTGCACCAAGTTTTCGAATATTTTACGAACATCGCCACGTTTTAAGCTACGGGTATATAATTTTCCGTCAGAATAGGTTCCGGCACCACCTTCTCCAAAACAGTAATTAGAATCTTCATTTACAAAATGCTCCTGATTAATAGCACGTAAATCTCTACGGCGATCTTGTACATTTTTACCACGTTCTAAAACAATTGGTTTGTAACCAAGTTCTATGCAACGCAATGCGGCATACATTCCTGCTGGCCCGAAACCGATAATATGAACTTCTTTTGCGTTAGATACATCTTGATAATCAAAAATATAGTGAGGAGTATCAGGTAAAGGTTCGTTAATATAAACCGCTACTTTATAATTAAAAACCACGTCTTTTTTACGCGCATCGATAGATTTACGTAATACTTTTACCGTAGTTATGTTAGTAATAGCGATGTCTAATTTTCTAGAAGCTTTCTTTTTTAAGATGTCTTCTTTCTTTTCTTCTATTAAATTAACGCGTAGTTGAAGTTCTTTTACCATGGTGCAAAATTATGCAAAATTGAATTGATACGTTTTTATTTCTGCAAGAATTATAAAAAATGAAATCAAAGCAGTTTTTTTATCTGTTATTCTGATATTAACTATGCTATCTTTGCAGCTATAATTAACTTAATTATGATGTTTTATGAATGTCAGTTCGAGTGATTTTATAAAGTGTAACGGAATAAAATAGTATCGAGAACTATTATGTGAAATCATTATTCTCGATACAAATTTCATTTGTTTTAATTGTGAAATTCACTCGAATTGACAGCGATTCATTATAATGCATAATGAGTTAATTACGATAGTTTTTAGTACTGTCAGTTCGAGTGATTTTATAAAGTGATAACGGTATAAAATAGTATCGAGAACTAGTTTTTAAGTATGATTCTTATTCTCGATATAAATTTCACTCATTTCACTCATTTCAATCGTGAAATTTACTCGAATTGACAGCGATTTATTATAATGCATAATGAGTTAATTACGATAGTTTTTAGTACTGTCAGTTCGA
>NZ_JAQJCU010000020.1:0-31494 GCF_029125915.1 Tenacibaculum bernardetii | reverse complement strand
TCTTACACTTCAAAACCTTAACGTCATTACGAGGACGAAGGACGAAGTAATCTTACACTTCAAAACCTTAACGTCATTACGAGGACGAAGGACGAAGTAATCTTATACTACAAAACCTAAAGATTCCTTCACCTGTTCGGAATGACATTTTCTATTTCTTTGCAATAGCATCCAACCAATCCTCATTGCCTACATACCATGCAATTGTTTTTTGTATGCCTTCTTTAAATTGCAACGAAGGCTTCCACCCTAGCTTCTTTTTCAATTTAGACGCATCAATGGCATACCTATAATCATGTCCTGCCCTATCCGTTATATGAGTGATCAACTTTTCTGAAGTACCAGGTTCTCTATCCAATAAAACATCCACTTCTTTAATCAGCAAGCGAATCAAATCGATATTTGTCCATTCATTATCGCCTCCTACATTATAGGTTTCTCCTATTTTTCCGTCATGAAAAATAACGTCAATGGCATTGGCATGATCTTCAACATACAACCAATCTCTAATATTATCGCCTTTACCGTACACTGGCAGTGGTTTATGATGCACGATATTATTGATGAAAAGCGGAATTAATTTTTCAGGAAACTGATTTGGTCCGTAATTGTTAGAGCAATTAGAAATTACAATTGGCAATCCGTAGGTATCATGAAAAGCGCGTACAAAATGATCAGAAGATGCTTTGGAAGCCGAGTATGGCGAATGCGGATCGTATGCCGTTTGCTCGGTAAACAAGCCTGTTTCTTGTAAAGTACCGTACACCTCATCCGTAGAAATATGATAAAACAATTTCCCATCAAAACTATCTTTCCAGCTATGCTTCGCGTTTTCTAATAAATTTAGCGTACCCAAAACATTGGTTTTTACAAAGGCAAAAGGATCGGAAATAGAACGATCTACATGCGATTCTGCCGCTAAATGAATTACCCCATCAATCTTATGCGTTTCAAAAATATTTTTCACCAACACGGCATCACAAATATCTCCTTTTATAAAGGTGTAATTGGTGTTATTTGCAACATCTGCAATATTGGCAAGATTGCCTGCATAGGTTAACGCATCTAAATTGATGATATGATAGTCCGGGTATTTGCTTACAAACAACCGCACCACATGCGAACCAATAAAACCTGCACCACCGGTAATTAAAATATTTTTCATTACTAAAAGGTAATTATGATAATTAATAAAAGAAGTCCGAAATTTACGATTATTCTACCAATTTAACTTTGCTATGCTTAACGTCATGCTGAATTTATTTCAGCATCTCATTAATCATATAACAACTCACTTCACGTCAACCTGAACTTGCTTCAGGTACAAATCCTGATTTGCCGTAATTATTAGCTTTTCCCGATAATGATTGTCAATTCGAGTGATTTTAATGACTAAAAGGAAATAAAATTGTATCGAGAATTAATTTCTTTAAGTCGATAAGTTTTACACTAAGAAAGTTCTCGATACAATTTTTTGAAGAAAAAAAATCACTCGAACTGACAGTTGATTTATTTTCTTCAGATAGTTGATGCAATGATGATTGTCAATTCGAGTGGTTTTAATGACTAAAAGGAAATAAAATTGTATCGAGAATTTATTTCTTTAAGTCGGTAAATTTCACACTAAAAAAGTTCTCGATACATTTTTTTTGAAGAAAAAAAATCACTCGAACTGACAGTTGATTTAATTTCTTCAGATAATTGATGCGATGATCATTGTCAATTCGAGTGGTTTTAATGACTAAAAGGAAGTGAAATTGTATCGAGAATTAATTTCTTTAAGTCGGTAAATTTCATATTAAAAAAGTTCTCAATACAATTTTTTAAAGAAAAAATCACTCGAACTAACAGTTTATTTAATTTTTAAACAAGCTTAAAGTAGTAACTTAAAAAGGTGTTTCAAAACTCTCAAAAGAGGCTAAAGCTGTATCTTTTGATGATAAAATAATTTCTTTTGGATTGATTTTCCAATCAATATTCAAGCTAGTATCGTTATAAATAATTCCAGCATCACACTCTGGCGCGTACCAATTATCCACTTTATAGGCAAAAACTGCTTCTTCAGACAAGGTTACAAAACCATGAGCAAAACCTCGTGGTACAAACAATTGTTTTTTATTTTCTTCGGATAATTCTACCGCTACATGTTTTCCGTAGGTGGGTGAATCTTTCCGGATATCCACTACCACATCCAAAACCTTTCCTTGAATACAACGCACTAATTTTGCTTGTGCAAAGGGTGGTTTTTGAAAATGTAACCCTCTTAAGGTACCGAAAACAGATTTCGATTCGTTGTCTTGCACGAAATTTATAGTTCCTAGCTGTTCGTTGAATTTTTGTTGATTAAAAGACTCAAAAAAATAACCACGTTCATCTTTAAAGACGCGAGGTTCTATAATTACAACACCTTCAATTTCAGTTTTGGTAAAAATCATTAGCATTATTTTAAAAAACAATCAAATTTACTAATAATAAATGGAGTACGAGTTTCTTTTAAAAATGAAAAAGAGCTCATCATTAAAGTAAACGTCGTATTGGAATTGATCAGATTCCTGCCTTCGCAGGAATGAATTTTTTTTTTGATGTGATGCTGAAATAAATTCAGCATGACGCGGGTATAGTAAATTAATTCACGTCAAACTGAACTTGTTTCAGGTTCGCATTGCTACAATTCCATCTTGGATGTGATGCTGAAATACATTCAGAATGGCGTTGCTACACTATTGAGTTGTGAATTTAAACGAATATGTTAGTACTCTTTCACTAAGTTCAATAAATATTGTCCATAGCCATTCTTACGCAAGGGTTCTGCCAATTTCTTTACTTGTTCTTTTGTGATATAGCCCATATATAAAGCAATTTCTTCTAAACAAGCTACTTTTAAGCCTTGCCGTTTTTCTATGGTTTCTATAAACTGACTTGCCTCTAATAAGGAATCGTGTGTGCCTGTATCTAGCCAAGCGAAACCACGCCCCATTAATTGAACTTTTAGCTGATTATTGGCTAAATACGCTTGATTTACCGAGGTTATTTCTAGCTCTCCTCTTTCGGATGGTCTTACTTTTTTTGCAATTTCTATCACATCATTCGGATAAAAATACAGCCCTACAACTGCATAATTTGACTTCGGATTTTCAGGTTTTTCAATAATTGATATTGCGTTACCCTTATCATCAAAATCAACAACTCCGTAGCGTTTTGCATCTTTTACATAATAGCCGAAAATAGTTGCTTTTTTATCATTTTGAACATTATGAATTGCCGATGCTAACATTTCTGGTAATCCGTGTCCGTAAAAAATATTATCGCCTAAAATTAAACAAACATCATCGTTTGCTATAAATTCTTCACCAATAATAAAGGCTTGTGCTAAGCCATCTGGAGATGGTTGTTCTGCGTATTTCAGAGTGATTCCTAGATCGCTTCCATCGCCTAATAATGTTTTGAAATTAGGTAAATCGGTTGGGGTTGAAATTATTAAAATTTCGGTGATTCCTGCAAGCATCAAAACCGATAACGGATAGTAAATCATCGGTTTGTCATAAACAGGAAGTAATTGTTTTGATACACCTTTTGTTATCGGATATAAGCGTGTTCCTGATCCGCCTGCTAAAATTATGCCTTTCATTTTTTTTATGATAATATCGTCTAATTTATAAAAAACAAAGCTCAGAAATTATCCTGAGCTTTTATTTTTTCAATAAGTAACTTATAAGTATTTTTTACTGATTTTTTTTCAATAATTTCGCTACAGATTCTTTTATTCTACTTCTATCATCAACCGTTAAATTAGAGCCTGAAGGCAAACATAATCCATCAGTAAATAATTTTTCAGACACATCAGTTCCATAATAATCAGTATTTTCAAAAACTGGTTGTAAATGCATCGGCTTCCATAAAGGACGAGATTCTATATTGTCTTCTAATAAACTTAATCGTAAATCTTCTCTAGAAAACCCTGTTATAGTTTCATCTACAACAATAGCACTTAACCAATGATTTGAATAAAAATCTTGCGTTGCTTCTTTAAAAACAGTTATTCCTGCAACATCTTTAAATAACTCTTGATAAAATTCATTGTTAGCTCTTCGATAACCGATATGTTTATCTAAAACTTCCATCTGCCCTCTACCAATACCCGCTACAACATTACTCATTCTGTAGTTATATCCTACTTCTGAATGTTGATAATGCGGTGCATCATCTCGTGCTTGAGTTGCTAAAAATATGGCTTTTTGTTTCTCTTTTTCTGATTTACAAACTAAAGCACCACCTCCTGAAGTGGTAATAATTTTATTTCCGTTAAACGATAATATTCCAAAATCGCCAAAAGTACCACATTTTTGACCTTTATAAGTAGCACCTAATGCTTCGGCGGCATCTTCAATTAAAGAGATACCATATTTTTTTGAAATTGCTGAAATTTCATCCATTTTTGCTGGCATTCCATATAAATGAACAACAATAATCGCTTTTGGTTTTTTACCTTTTGATATTCCTTTTTCGATAGCTTCTTCTAAGGCTATCGGACACATATTCCAAGTATCTTTTTCACTATCGATAAAAACAGGATTAGCTCCTTGATATTTAATCGGGTTTGCTGATGCTGAAAATGTCATGCTCTGACAAATAACGTCATCATTTAAGCCAACTTCTGATAATATTAAAGCTAAATGTATTGCTGATGTTCCTGAAACCAAACAAGCAACACTTGAATTTTCACCAATATAATTTTCTAAATCTTTTTCAAATCCGTTTACATTTGGTCCTAGTGGTGCTATCCAATTCGTATCAAATGCTTCTTGCACGTATTTTTGTTCTGAACCTCCCATATGTGGAGAAGAAAGCCAAATTTTATTTTTCATGAATTTTTAAAATATTTTTTTTGCTGGATTACCAAAATAAGTTCCTTCTTTTTTTAAGTTTCGTAACACAATAGCTCCTGCTCCTACTTTAATATTAGCACTGATTTTTACACCAGGCAATATTGTTGCTCCTGAACCAATAAAAACATTATCACCAATAATAGCTCCTCCACCTATATCTACATTAGCCATTATTGAAACATAATTTCCAATTTTAACATCATGCCCTATTTGTGAACCAGAATTAACAAAAACACCATCACCAATAATTGTATTACAAGAAATAATAACGTTAGGCGTAGCTATAAAACCTAACCCCAATTTAGAAAACTTCCCTCTAAGAGATGAAGCGTGAAAAAAATTAATAATATTAAAACCTCCATTATTTATGTAATAATCAAAAATCCTTTTTTTCACTTCCTTATTAGAAATTGCTACAAGAACATTTTTAGCTTTTTGGAGAGAAGCTAGAGATATAGTATCTATTATTTTTAAATCTGACTCAAAATTATCTAAAGAAGAAGGATTATCATCTAAATATCCTATAACATTATATTTTTCTATTAAATCAGATTGAAAAACCCAACTTTCCATTTCTCTTCCAAATCCGCCTGCACCTACTATTGCAAGTGTTTTATTGTATTGAGTATCCTCCATCTATTTTAATATTTTGACCTGTTATCCATTTTGATTGGTCTGATAATAAAAATAATATAGAAGGTGTAACATATTCTATTTTCCCTATTCCTAATGGGTGCATTTCTTTTATTCTTTCTATATTCTCTTCAGCCAACGTTTCAAATAGACTTTTTGTCATTGGTGTTTCTACTACTCCTGGTGAAACTGCATTTACTCTAATTTGTCTTTTTGCTAATTCTAATGAAGCTGATTTTACAACACCAAGTATTGCTGATTTAGTACTGCAATAACCTACCTTTCCTGGTTGCCCTAATTCTCCCATTACAGAGGAAACAAAAACAATACTAGCATTGTTATTACTATTTTTCTTTTTAGATAAAACTCTTAATATTTCAATACCTGCAAATACATTAATATCATATAACGATTTTATTTTATCAGCTTTATAAATACTCAAAGGAACCGTTTCTTCTTTTCCTGCACAAGAAACAAAACCATCAAACTTACCAACACTCTCAATACAGTTATTAAGCGTTTTCTCTATTTCATTTATATTTGACAAATCTAATTTTATAAAAGTAAAATTATTATCAGTTAATATCTCTTCTTTAATTTTTGAATCATCTCTACCTATACCAATAACTGTAGCATTTTGATTTAATAATACCTCACAAACTCCTTTACCAATACCAGATGTTGCTCCTGTAACTAAAATTATTTTATCTTTTAAGCTTGGGTATAAAACTTTACTCATTTTTAATTTGTTTAAATTTCAATTAAATCATATATATTAATTTCAGAAGATAGAGAAATTATACTATTTCCCCAATTTAAACCAGAACCATAACCACTTAATACTAATTTTTTATAGTTCTTTTGTTTTTTTAACTCTGTAACCATTAATAAAGCAATGCTAACACCACTTGTATTTCCAAAATCTTGAATATTAATTAATATTTTTTCTTTCGGAACTCCTAGCCTAGAACCTATTTGATTAATAATAAACTTATTTGATTGATGAAATAAAAAACCATCTATGCTTTGCTTTTCCGTATTTGTTTTACTTAATAAATCTTCAATACTCTTAGGTATCTCTCTTAAAGTAAAATCAAAAACTCTAGGACCATCCATATACAGATGTAGTTTTTGTCTTTCATTTCCTTTATTATCCTCTACCCACTTTAAACTATCTTCGTTAAAAGGATATCGATAACCTCCCTCTGGAATCATAATAGCATCAAAATTACTACCATCAGAAAAGAAATTAAAATATGTTTTTTGATTCTCATTACCATTCTTACTAATAAGAATTGCTGCGGCTCCATCCCCAAATAACATTGTTGTAGTTTTATCTTTTGGTGAAAGAATTTTTGATAATGTTTCCGATATTACCAATAATACTTTTCCTTCTATAGAATTTGCTAAAGCATATGATGTAGCCAATCCTTGTATAAACCCTGCACAACCTGCATTAATATCTAAACACAATATTTCAGAACTTAAATTCAGTCTATCTTGCAAAATATTAGATGTAAATGGAATTTTATAATCCGATGTCTGACTAACAAAAATTAATGCTTTTATTTCATTTCGACACTCCTTTTCTTCTAGAATTTTATTTGCAGCCACATACCCAAGATCTGATGCGAATGTTGATTCATCAACATATCGCCTCTGTTTAATACCCGTAGTTTTTTCAAATTTACGAAGCTCTTTAGGCTCCAGTAAATCTGAAAAAATGTCATTAGATATTATATTTTTTGGCACACATGCTGCTATAGCATCTATACCAATACCTTGAAATTCTTGTATCATACTTTATACAAATTTATCTTCTCCTATTCTATCAACTAAAGATTCAAATGAAGTAAGTGCTTCAATATCATCTGCATTTAATGTTACGTTAAAATTATCTGACACATAACCAATTAAAATCATCGCTCCCATAGAGTCCCATTCATCTAAGTCTTTCAATTCAGTTTCTAATGTTACCGCTACCTCTACCTCTAATTCTTCTGCTAATTCTGTTATAAATTCTTGCTTATTCATTTTATTTATTTTATAATGGTTTGTTTATTGTTATTACTCCTCCTGACCAAGATAAACCTACTCCAAAACCAACTAACATTAATTTTTGTTCCGTTTTTATTGTTTTAGAGTACTCTTTTAAAGCTATTGGTATTGTACACGATACAGTATTCCCACCTTCCTTTAAGTCGATAAAAAATTTATCTTTAGATATTTTTATTTTTCTTCTTATAAAATTTAACATAAAAGCATTTGCTTGATGAAAAATAAATTGATCTACTGAATCTTTATCTAAATGATTTTTTATTAATATTTCATTTGCAAAGTTAGGTATTGTATCAGATGTAAAGTTAAAAACATCGGGACCATTCATATACAGGTGATTATCTGTATATTTATTTCCAGTACCGTAGCATTTAACTTCACTATTAATATCTTTTGGGTTTTTACCTCCTCCGTTTCTTACAATTAATTTATCAAAACCAGCACCATCAGTACCCGTTAAAAAGTCTCCTATACAGTTATTTTCACTAAAAGATATTATCGTAGCTGTAGCTGCATCACCAAAAATTGACCTATTAGTTCTATCGTCTTCATGTATAAATTTAGAATAAGTCTCTGCAGTTACTAATAATATTTTTTTAGCTTGATTCGATTCAATTAATGCTTTTGCTAAACTAATACCGTAAGTATAGCCAGAACAGCCTAAATTAAAATCTAATGCACCTATATCTTTTCTTAAACTTAATTTGTGTTGCAAAATACATGCCGTTGTTGGCAAAATATATTCAGGGCTTTGAGTACAATATAAAATATAATCTATTTCATTTTTATCTATTCTTTTTTCAAAAAGTTTTTGAGCTGCTTTTACCGCTAAATCTAATGCTGTTTCTTCTTCAACAATAAATCGAGAATGAATCCCTACTTTTTTTTCAAATTTTTCAAAATCATACAACGGAAATTTTTTCTGTAAATCTTTATTTGTTACCCTTTTTTCTGGATAAACATATTCTATAGCTTCAATTACACTTCCCATATTTTCTTCTTATTACAAAACTAATTTTTTCCATTAAAAGCAGTTGTAGTCACTTCTCCTTCTTTATTAATCCCTTCTGATTTAAATACTTTTAAAAATGTTTTAAAAAATATTTTCACATCTGAAATAAAAGAGATATTATCAACATATTGAACATCATATTCAAATTTTTTCTTCCAACTAATTGCGTTACGCCCATTAATTTGTGCTAAACCTGTTATTCCTGGTTTCACATCGTGTCTTCTTTGCTGCTCATTACTATACAGTGGTAAATATTCGATTAATAAAGGTCTTGGTCCTATCAAGCTCATATCTCCTTTTAAAACATTTAATAATTGCGGAAGTTCGTCTAATGATCTTTTACGAACAAAGTTACCAAATTTTGTTAATCTTTCTGCATCGGCTAATAAATTTCCATCACTATCTTTTTTATCGTTCATGGTTTTAAACTTGATAACCTTAAAGATTTCTTGGTTTTTACCCGGTCTTTTTTGAAAGAAAAAAGGCTTACCGTTGTTGTAAAAAGCTAAAAGTATTAAGACAATTATAAATATTGGTGATAAACAAATAAGCGCTACAAGTGCAATAATAAAATCTATAATTCTTTTAAAAATATTTTTATACATTACATCCTATTTAATATTAATTTATATGATCTTTCTACAAGATATTCATTTAATAATAAGTTGTACGAGTTTTCAGACAAAACATTAAAATCATCATTCATTAACTTACTTATTTTTTGTTGCATCTCATCTTGATTTCCTGCTATAACTTTGTATCCACATTTTGCATTTTCAACGACATCCCCTATATCTGTATTACAATCTGTTGCTGATAATACAGGTATTTTCATTTCTAAATAAGATAACAACCGCGACGGAAAATTAGGTATTAAAAAATTTTCATCTAAAAAAATCAAACCTACATCACAAGAAGCTAGTAACTTATCATAGTCTGATTTTGGTAATCGTTGTAATAATTTAGCATTAGTAGGGTTTTGTTCCTTAAACCAATCATATATTCTTTGGTATTCTGTACCATCTCCTATTATTAAAAAATACACTTCTTGGTTTTTCGTTCTAGTAATAGTCTCTAATAAAAAATCTAATCCTTGAGGCTTCCCTAAATTTCCACCATAAACAAATATTTTTTTATTTAATGGAATTTCATATTGAGATCGAATATTGTATTTTTCTTCATCTGAATATTTTATTTCAATAGGTTCAATAGTATTAGGATTTACCTCTACTTTATTTTTATCAATTTCAGAATTATATTTTAAAACAAAATCTACATTTGCCTCCGACATACACCCAATTGTATCTGATATTTCATATAGATTTCTCTCTTTTTTCAAAAAAAACCGATGTATAAAACCTCCCTTACGAATCATTTTCATATCCACAGCATTTTGAGGAAATATATCTTTTAGCAAAAGGTATGTTTTTGCTTGATTCTTATTTTTAACATAACGAATAACTTTCTCAAAAGTGATTGGTGGTGTCGCATATAAAATTAAATCATATTTTTCAGTAGCTAAATACTTCTTTATTGCTGATAAATATTGTGATTCAATTAACAAAGTTCCAAGTCCTTTCTCTAAAATATTAGTTTTCTGAACATTTAAGGTTTTGACTTGTAAAATTGAAATATTTTCGTGTTTAATTAAATTTGTACTAATTTTTTTTCTTCGTTCAACAGGTGTAACAATAGTTACTTTATGCCCTTCATTACAAAATTTTCGTAATAAATCGGGATAAATACCTCTATCAGTAATAGAATCTATCTGTACTAATGTTAAAAATAATATATTCATTTATTTCTAAATTTCCTCACTCCAAACTACTCGCTTGATGTAATCGGTATAACTTAAAATAATTCTAACCATTTTAGCAGAAACATTCGGCATAGAGTAATCTGCTACAGGGCGGTAGTTTCTTGTAGCACCTATTTCTTGTTGTAAAACTTGTGCTAAACCTTGCATAATACGTTCTGGTGACAACCCTACCATCATTACAGATGCTTCTTCCATTGCCTCTGGACGTTCATGTGCCTGACGGATATTTAATGCTCTAAAGTTTAAAATAGAAGACTCTTCTGAAATTGTTCCCGAATCTGATAATACAGCATACGAACGCATTTGTAAAGCATTATAATCGTGAAATCCTAATGGCTTTAAAAGCTGAATTTCTGGACGCATTTTAATCTTCTTTTTCTCAATCATATTTCTTGTACGAGGATGTGTAGAAACAATAATTGGATATTTATATTTAGCTGCAATTTCGTTTAACGATTGCATTAAATCTTCAAAATTCTTTTCTGAACCAATATTTTCAGCTCTATGTGCTGAAACTACAAAAAACTTTCCTTCTTCTAGGTTCAACGTATCTAAAACTGACGATGATTTAATTTGAGGTAAATAATGGTTTAATACCTCAAACATTGGCGAACCTGTTTTGATAATTCTATCGGCAGGAAGCCCTTCTCTTAACAAATATTCTCTTGCTATATCTGAATATGTTAAATTAACATCGGCTGTATGGTCTACAATTTTTCTATTGGTTTCCTCAGGAACACGTTGATCAAAACAACGATTTCCTGCCTCCATATGGAAAATAGGAATTTGACGTTTTTTTGCAGGAATTGCACACAGACATGAATTTGTATCTCCTAAAACTAAAAATGCTTCTGGATTTAATTCTTCTAAAAGTGGATCAATTTTAATAAGGATATTCCCAATTGTTTCCGTTGCAGTTTTCCCAGCTGCCTCTAAAAAATAATCAGGTTTTCTTAAGCCTAAATCTTCAAAGAAAATTTGGTTTAATTCATAATCATAATTTTGCCCTGTATGAATAATCGTATGCTCTATTGCTTCAGAAGCGTCTAAGGCAACTAAAACTCTCGATAATCTAATAATTTCTGGACGGGTTCCTACAACAGTTACTACTTTTAATTTTTTCATTATATTTTTTTAATTATACTTCTACAAAATAAGTATCAGCATCTTCTGGATTATAAGGCTCGTTTATCCAAAAAATTGTTAATAATTCTTCGTCTCCTATATTTTTAATATTATGCGTGTACCAAATTGGCATATCAACATAAGCAGGTTCGTTTCCATCTAAATAAAAATCTAAAACCTCATCTGAATCAATTTTTCTTAGTTGAATTAGGGCTTTTCCTTTAACAACTGAAAAACGTTCTACTTTTCGAGTATGAAAGTGATTTCCTCTTGTAATTCCTGGAACTGTTGTTGAAAATGAACACTGTCCTCCAATCCCTAAACGAATTACCTCAACAAAAGCACCTCTTGGATCAGTATGTTCTGTGAATTTTATTGGGAAATGTGTTTTATAATCAATAAATGAACGATATGTATTAAATAAATTTAAATCGAATTGTGATTTCAGTTCAGGAATTTCTCCTTTTTCGAAATACAAATTTTTAAAATTTTCTAATTTTGATAGCACTTCAGAAACCTTATGTGTAGATGTGAACGGAATCACATAATTTTCATTGGTTTTTCCTAATTCAATTTGATTGATTATTTGCGCTACTAATTCGGTAACATAAATCAAATTTACTTCTCCATCAACATTAATTTCAGGCACTTCATTAGTTACCAATTTATGACAAAAAGTAGCAATAAATGAATTATAATTTGGTTTACCAAAAGCACCAAATACATTTGGAATTATCATTCCAGTAAATTTCCCGCCTGCTTTTTCTGCCCATTTACACAATAACTCTCTACCTTCTTTTTTTGATTTCCCGTAAAGATTATCTTTTTCTTCTTGTGAAGAAGACGAAAATAAAACGTGTGCTTTTGAATTGGTTCTTTCTAAGGAATCAACCAATAACTGTGCTAATTCAATATTTTTATTATAAATAACCTCAGGGTCTGGGTGACGGTTCATTGCCGCTAAATGTAAGATAACATCACATGTTTTTACGAATTCATCTAATTGTTGAACATCGGTAAGAAAATCTTTACTAAATGCAACTCTTTCGTATTTTTCTGGTGATAATCCTAATGTATTATATAGGTGCGACCCCACAAAACCTCCTTGACCTGTAATTCCTATTTTTTTCATTTTCTTGAATTAAAATAATCTAATGGATAACGTACCACGTCATCAACTTCACCTAACTTATAGTCAGACATTGATACTAATTTTGCGTCGTTACTTAATGTTTGTATTGCAGTAACATACCCCGCTGGAATATGTAAAACATCCAAAGATTCACTTGACAATATAAATTCTTCGATTGGTAAATTTTTATTTGGTTCCTCAGATGAATCTAACTCAATACATTGAACCTTAATACTTCCTTGCAAGCACGAAAACCAACGTTGTTCAATAGTATGCCCTTGCCAACCTCTTACAAAGTCGGTTGTTGTATTTTGTAAGGTATATATGCGTTTAACCGCAGACATGTCAAAATCGTTATTAAATGTTAACGTTCCTCTTTGGTCAGAAAAATTCCCTCCTGATAAAATTTTCGTTTTTTCCATTTTTAACCTGGATATTGCATTATATCCTCTCCTAAAACCTCTTTACGGATAAGAGGTAATTTTAGTAATAATTCTTTCATTCCTTCAACACCTAACTGTTCTGTATTGTGCGAATGGTAATCTTCTATTTTTGAAATATCTTCAGCTCCTTCTGAAAAATATTGAGCATAATTTAAGTCGCGATTATCTGCAGGAACTCTATAGAAATTACCCATATCTTGGGCTTTCATCATTTCTTCTCTTGTACATAAAGTTTCGTACAATTTCTCTCCATGACGAGTTCCTATAACTTTTATAGGAGTATCTGCTTTAAATAGTTCTTTCAACGCTACTGCTAAATCTTCAATAGTTCCTGCGGGTGCTTTATTTACAAATAAATCTCCTGAATTTCCATTTTCAAAAGCAAATAAAACTAAATCAACAGCTTCATCTAAAGACATTAAAAAACGGGTCATTTTTGGGTCTGTAATTGTTAATGCTTCGCCATTTTTAATTTGATTAACAAATAATGGTATTACAGAACCTCTTGATGCCATTACATTTCCATATCGTGTTAAACACACTGTTGTATCTTGAAGGTTTCTTGCTGCCGCTACGGCTACTTTTTCCATCATTGCTTTAGAAATACCCATTGCATTGATTGGATAAGCTGCTTTATCTGTACTTAAACAAATCACTTTTTTAACTTTATTTATCCCTGCTGCATCAATTACATTTTGTGTACCAATTACATTTGTTTTTACTGCTTGCATTGGAAAAAACTCACAAGAAGGAACTTGTTTTAATGCCGCTGCGTGAAAAATATAATCTACACCTCTTGCTGCAAGCTCAACACTATTGAAATCTCTAACGTCTCCAATATAAAATTTCAGTTTATCATTATTAAACTGTATTCTCATATCTTCCTGTTTTTTTTCATCTCTTGAAAAAATTCGAATTTCTTTAAAGTGGTCTGTATTTATAAATCTTCTTAATACTGCTGTTCCAAAAGAACCTGTACCTCCTGTGATTAATAATACTTTATTTTTCATTTTTATTTTTGTTTGGATACTTATTTTTAAAAACACTATAAATTAATATACAAGAAAACGATGTAATACATGTCTATATATTTTATTTTTCAAATATAGTTTAAATTATAAATATTATAAGAACCTATTTCTATAATCAAGAAATTACAATCTATTAATCCTTCTTTAGATAAATTTAACACACTTGTTTTACCTATGTTTCTTTAAATTATAAATAGCTTTAATCGTATTAAGATGCTCTTGATAAATTGTATCTTCTTTCTGAAAATTATCAAGTCTTTTCTTACCTAAAGAGACTAGACTCTCTCTCTCTTTTTTATTGTTAATTAATTTTAACAATTGCTTTGTTGCATCTTTTGAGTTTTTTGGTTCAAAATAATAAGCTGCGTTATCACAAACACTTTTAGAAAATGATAAATTAGTTGTTACTATAGGAACGTTACTAGCCATTGCTTCTAAATAAGTAACACTAAACACTTCTAATAAAGTTGGTAAAAATAATATATCTGATTTTGCATAAACACCTGGTACATCTTTAAAATTTACCTTTCCTATATTTTCTATATAATCAAAGGCACTGTGTTTTTCACATAAATTATTAAAATTAATATATGATTTAGATTCTTTATCAATAGGTATTGTAACTGAAAAATTAAAATTCGTACACCCATTAGCTACCAAATTTTCAACTACTTCAGGTATAATTTCTATATTTTTATGAGGATATGGAGAAGCAAAAGCAAAAATATTAATTATATCAGAAGTTTTATCTTCTTTCTTTACATCATAAAAAATAGATGAACAAGTATTCGGTATAACAAAAATACGATCACTTTTAAAATTTAAGTTCTTAATCATTCTTGATTTAGCATCTTCTGTTTGCGTAATTATAAAATGATTTTTTTTGATATATAGTCTTTTTATTCTTAAAGCTATAAAATTAATTAACCTTTCTTTTAATGAATATGAAGAGAGCGCTATTTTATCAGCACCTATAATTAAAGGGTTCGTTAACCTAAGAACTTCCGTATTTTTAAAACCTACATAAGAAGGTGCTCCTATAGAATAAACTATATCAGGATTGTATTTTTTTTCTATATCTAAAATCACTTTTTTAGATTTTTTTCCTGATATAATTTTTGCAGGTGATATAGGTATTAATGTTATTAAATTTGGGTTAACATCCTCTTTAATTTGATCATATACCCTATTAGAAACTATATAATAAAAATCATCCTCATCTTGTTTCAAGGTATATTTAATAAAATTTAAAGCTACCTGAACTCCTCCCCCTACAACTAACGTAGATGCATTAACTAATATTTTCATATTTTATTCTATTTTCTAAACTACTTTAAAATAATCTATTTAAACAAGTACACAATACTATTATTTATTCTTTCTTGATAATTAACTCACAACTTAAATTTATTATCATTTATATTTGACTAGATTTTTTTTGTTACAAAATTAGAGTGTACCATTTTTTTAAAACGTATTTAAAAATATTTACTTTTTATAATTCTCACTACCTATTTTCCTATAAAAAATAAATACATTAATTAAGTATTGAGTTAAAAATGAAATTCCTGAAGAAACTATAATACCTTTAACACCAAATTGATCTATAAACACAAAATTCAACACTAAATTAATCGATAACCCAATTAAGGCAACTAAAGGTTGTAATTTCACAATATTAATAGCAGTCATTAAATAACCTTGTCCAGATGATAAAAACAAAAAAATAGCTGCTCCCATAATCCAAACAAATATTTCTGAAAACTCAGCTATCTCTTTTGAAAAAAAAGTTTCAATAATAATTTCATTAAAAAAATAAGCACCAATTAATAATAATAATCCAGTAACAAAAATCATTAATGAGTAAATAAATTGATATTTCAAAATTGCTGTAAATTTTTTAGCTACTAATAACTTAGAAACTTTAGGTAAAATTAATTTACCTAAAGTTGTTACTAATAAAGTACCTATAACTATTAGATATGACATTGCAGAAAAAGCACCTTGATATTCGATTCCGAAACGGTTATTAATAAAATATTTAGAAACATTAACATTTAAAGAATCTATAGCTACATATACACCTAAATAAAAAGAATACTTTAAAAGGCTTATTATTCTTTTATTAACTATAAATTGTAATGATTGATTTAAAATAAATTGAAATAAATACTTATAATTATAAAAGTAAACAATCAATATTTTAAAAAAAACAGCAAAAATTAATGCAATAACAAAATCTGAAAATAAAAACACCCCAAAAAAAACACCAGAAAAAGAAATTATAGAATTAATAATAACGGAAGAAGACATCAAGTTAAATTTCTCTAAACTATGATATTTAGATTCAAAAATATCTCTTATGGCATCAATACTATACATACAAAATACTAGAAAAAAAACAGTGCTATTTACACTAGTATCAAAAATAAAAAAACTAATAATTAAGCCTATCAAAAGGCTTATAAAAACAGATACGATTCTTAAAGAAAAATAATTATTGTACTCAAACTTACGCTCTATATCTGCAACATACAATGGAGATAAGCCAAACCTTAATAAACTGATTACTGGAGCTGATATTGAAATAGCTAATGTGTATACACCAATTTGTAATAATGTGAAATTTTTAGTAAATAATGTTAATTGAAGCCAATTTGCTAAAGCACCTATTATACTTGCAATCATTACTAAGCCACCGTTACGCAAAAAAGTACCCTTAGCAAAAAAACTATTATTTATTTTCATATAAAAAAATTAAAATTCACCTAAAAAAACTGTAAAAATGAAGCTTGTAATCACATTTCATTCAGTTTTCTTTTAAAGAATTTTATTAAAAAAACTGAATGAAATAAAATATAGTCTTATAATCATTTATCTTTTAATATTTGATAAATCAACTAAATTACCTAATTTTAAATCCCAATTATAGGGCTCGATAGGTAAAAAGCCAGAATCATGATGAAATGTTATTTCTCCAAAAAACAATTTACTATCTAAATCATACCAGTCAACTCTAACATAAGCAAAATCTTTCGCTAAAACCTCAGAACATTTAATCATTTCATTTAAAACAGTAGGTTTTTCTACATCTTTTTTACTCGGATCAGTTTTATTAGAACCTGAAATAGAAGACCATTTAAAAGGAGCTCTATTCCAATTTTTATCATACCAATTTCTACAATGATTATCAGTACCCCTACCAATATCAACAGATATGTATTCAACCTTACCACTAAAACAATGCAATTTATAATCCATTGGTATTTTACCATCAGAATCAATTAATAATTTTTCAATTATAATTAATGGTTTTATATTTTTATATTGCCATTCTCTTCCTGAATAATAATAATTATTATTCAAACTTTGACTTAATTTTTCTTTTATAAAAATCCAATTTTGATTTATTTTATCTTTAATAATAAAATAAGATCCAGAATCATGATTTGTTTTTATTATTACAGGATAATTTGGAAGTTTTTCAGGTGTGATTTCATTACTATATCTAAAAGTATTTACAATAGGTATAAGATATTTACTACCCAGTTTCTCTTCTACATAATCTCTCACTAAAACCTTATCAGCACAGATCGTATGTAAAGGTGTTCTGTCATACAATTTCAACCATTGTATTTTTTCATTTAATGTTTTAACATTATTTAAATCTAATCTATACCCTTGCATCCTTCTAAATTGCAACTTCAAAAAGGCTTTATCACTTAATAAGTGATAAAGCCTTAACTTATAATAAATAAATTTTATTTTTTCTTTTATCATTACTTCTCAAAAATTATCTTTAAAAATATTATTATTTCAAAAAACAAATGTATTATATTAATCTAACTCTTTTTAATGTTTACTATCCTTTTATTTTACAAAAAGAATACTCTATATTCTCTTTACAAAATAATACTAATATGTAACTAACCTTCGATTGGGCGTAAAAAAACTACTGTTGGATTTGGATTGCCGTTGATCGATATGGCAAAAGATTCATCCACTTCGTTATTGGCGATAGAAGCACAAAAACAGCCAAAAAATTTTGGAAAGAAATTAAAGACAATCAAATGAAAACTATTGCGAGTGATTATTGGAAACCATATCAAGCGATAATCCTAAAGATAAACATGTGCAATCAAAAGCAGAAACATTTACAGTTGAAGGCTACAATAGTTTGTTTAGACATTTTTAGCAAGGATGAGAGATAAAATCTAAATGCTATTCTAAAAGTGTTAAAATACTAGAATTATCTATACTATTATTAATGCATTATCGAAATAAAACATTATCTATTTTAGATTAGCAATACCTTATAAATAAATAAACTCCAATTTTGTCATAATAAATTTATTTTATCATCCTATAAAACTAGGAAATTAGGAAATTAGGAGATAAAATGAAGTGAAATTTACTTGACAAATTCGATTCCTTACTTTTTTGCTTTAAAAATGTTTTTAGGTAAAAAAAATCTTTCCGAACCTCATAATTATTATTTAAGTTCTGCCATAATGAACTACATCTTCTAAAAACATTAACAATAAGACCATAAAATCCTTTAACTTATAACTATCTATATAAGATACATAAAGCAATATAAAATCTAAAAAGAATAACAAAAGAATAACTACACTTATAGATATATAACCCATTCTAATAAAATTTATTTTTTTTTCACTTATAAAATACATCAATAATAATAAAAAAATAAATGAATTATTTACCAGAGTAACTCTTTCAAAAACAGTAGGTGCAGAACTTATAAAATTACCTACTGAAAACATTAAAATAGTTAATAAATAAAATTTAGATTTAGACTTAATTTTTAACAAAAGAAAAACCAAAGCTATAAAATGTAAGTATAAAGTTAATTTCACTTTATATAAATAATATACACTACCAGTTAATAATTGTAGTTCAATAAAATCATTCACACCTAAATAGCCCTCTAATTTCCTTGTATATGTACTCCCTAATCCTATTCCGCTAAATAACGATAATAACCCTTCCCTACTAAATAAAATAAAAGTTGAAGAAATTACGAAAAAAGTTTTTATAATTTTCTCTTTTTTATTAAACAAATAATACACTAATAAAAAAGGGAAAAAAATTATTGTTCCATAATGCGAAGCTATAGCAATTATAAAATATAAAAAAAATTTAATGCTCCTTCCTTTGTATAATGCATATAATGATTGAACAATAAAGCCAGAGCCTAGATAATACCTAACACCAGTTAATAAATGAAAATACGAAAAAGAAAACAAAATTAATATAAATGATATAAAGTATATTTTATTAGATACCTTAATTTCTTTTGCTAATTTATAAAAGACATCTAAATAACACCATACAGATATACCTGTGATTAATGCAGCTGCAAAATGAAATGAAAGACCTATAACAGAAGTTACATAAATAATAAAATAAGCAATATAATCTGCTCGATATTCGAGTATTTCATCTATAAACTGACTAAAAGAGTAATTAAGATAATCATTATAATAATGATAATAATGTACTTTATCAAAAAAAGAGTATGGAATATAATAGTAACTAAGTAAAGAAAAAAATAAAACAGTTAATATTACCCCACTCCTTCTCTGTTTATACATATCTACAAAAATAAGAGGAAGAGATAATAAGGGAGAAAGAATAAATAGGGTGTAAGTAAATATATTGTTTTTCAGTTTTTCCATGAAACATTTAAAATTATACTTTACAAAATCTTATCCTTTATAAATAAAAAACACCTATAACTTATTATTTTTACAGGAATATAATACTACTTTAACTTTAAGTTACTAAGCCATTTCTTAAGAAAAAGAAAATTAACACCTAAAAGAACTCCTAAAAATAGCCAAATAATAAAAATCATCGCTCTTTTTGGTTTTGATTTTATAACAGGTACACTAACCGGGTTTATTACTGTAAATACGGGTGTATTTTCTTTTAATTTTATTTTTTGAGTTTCTAATTGCTTTGCCAATTCGGTATAGATACTAAAAGCTAAGTTGTATTCAGATTGTAAACTTTCTAAACGCGATTGTGAGCGCGAGGTAATTAAGCCCTGATTACGGTCTCTATAACTTGCAAAAACAGCTTGTTTTTTTTCAAAATCTTTTTTTAATTCGTCATAACGTTCTTCTATGAACGTAAACTCTTCCTTGGCTTTTTGTGTTTTAAAAGCTGTAATTGATTGTTGTAATAATTCTTGCGCCCTTTTGGTCATTTGAGCGGCAGCCAATGCTTCCGGCATTGAAAAAGAGATTTTCACATACCCTTCTTTGGCATTAATATCAAGTGCTAATTGCCTTCCTAAATTATGAAAGAGTTTAATATCTTGTAAGGTTGTTCTATAAATAACGTCATTCTTTTCTTCGGTAGCTACAACTTTTTCAGGTTTAAAAATGCCTAAAAATTTACCAGGAAGCCCAATAGTATACTCTTTTATAAATGCCAATAAATTAAACTGCTCGTGTTTAGTGTAATACTCTTGATAGCTTACTTTATTTGTAATATGAGAAAAACTCAACGGTGTTTGTAGTAACTCTTTTTGAAAAGGAATACTTTGTACTATTTTTGGGTACAATGCCGGCGGAATACCCTCTTCATTTGCACCCCCTAAATTGATACCTGCCATGGCCGCTAAGCCTCCTAAATTACCAGAAACTTTACTACCACCTGTTTGGGGTACTACGGTAACCGAGGCAGTGTATTCTTTGGCCGAAAAAACAGCGATAAACAACCCTATGAATCCGAATATAATCACAAAACGGATAATAGTTTTTTTTCCTTGCCAAATAGTTTTAAATAACGCCAGTAAATCTATTTCATCTTCAGCGCTATGGTTGTTTTTATTTTCCATTTTTTTAAACTGTTATTCTGTTAAACTCTTAACCAACACCCCTAAAGTAGCCAAACCTGTAGTAATCGCAATTACTTCTTGCGTTGACATCTTATTCTTGTTTTCTGGCTTGTTAGGTATTAAAATAACCGAACCTGGTTTTACAGTAGGATACGATTTAAAAAATAAAAATCGTTTAGTTGTTTTAATATCTCCATTGGCATGAATTACATAAGCCCTACTCTTTTTCGCATTGGCAGAAAAACCTCCTGAGTTCTCTATATAATGCTTAAAGCTCTTCCCTTTTTCGTAGCGCACTAACGATGGCGACAAAACTTCTCCTTCTACTTTTACTGTTTGCCTTTCTGAAGGTATGAAAAGCTCATCTCCTTCTTCTAATATTAAATTGAATTTAGATAAACTTCCTCCTTCTTTTAAAATTTCATTAAGATCTATTCCTATTTTAAAGATTTTCTTTTGTTTAATTTCTTCTTCTGTGACACTTAAGGTGTCTTTTTTTGAAAAGTCAGATATAATTTCTAATTGTTTAATATCTTCAACTTTATTATTCTTTCTTGTTAAAAAAGCCCCCTCTATATATGCATATTTTGTTAAACCGCCGGCTTGTGCAATTAAGTCTGAAATTCTTTCGTTTTTTGCTCCAATAGAATATTCTCCTTCAAAATTTGCTTCTCCTTTTATAAATACTGTTTTTTGTTCGGTATATCCTTTTAAGTAACGTACCGAAACGATATCAAAAGGCATTAGCATAAAATTATTATTATCGCTTCCTTGTAAAGAACCACTTGCTTTTAAATCAAAATTCTTACTTATTGTTTCAAAACGACCATCTTTTAATCGTCTAGAAACATCGATCATCGTAGCATCTGCACCATCTTTTAAGCCTCCGCCTAACGCAATTAAATCTTCAATTTGCATGCCTTGCATGTATGGAAACTTAGCCCCTTTATTAACTGCTCCGTTAATGGTAATAAATTCTTTTTCTTTCAATTCCTCTTTCGAAAAAACATACACACTATCGTTTGCCTTTAACAATAAATTTTCATTGTTGTTTCTTAATGAAAAAGACACTGTTTCTTTTGTTGTTGTATCGTAGCTACGTACAATAATACCTCTATCTAAAAAAGCTTCTTTGGTAACACCTTCTGCTTTTACAAGTAACGTTTCTAAAGACAAATTTTCTTCATACTCATAGTTACCTGGCTGAAAAACAGCACCTGCAATACTAACTTTATTTAAGAACTGATTAGATACTTTATTTATTTTTATAAAATCTCCATCATTTAATTTTTCTTTAGCAATAGCTGTTAACGGAATTTCAACTAATTCTTTTTGCTTTCCATTAATCCTTTCTATGATGATATTCTGTTTATAGGCATCAAAAACAAAACCACTACAATATTTTAATAAATCAGCCACTGTTTCAGTTGATTTCATTTCATACAAACCAGGCCTTTTAACAGCTCCTTTAATAGTTACTATTTTAGCATAAGGCTTAACAATGATAACATCCTGGTCTTGCACCGTTATATTACCAGCTTCGGAACCGTTGATTAAAAAATCATAAAAATCGAAATCAGCTACTTTTTCACCTCCTCTAAATAATCGTATATTTCTAAAAGTCCCGTTTTCGGTAGGTCCGCCTGCTGCATATAATGCGTTTAATATGGTTGAAAAACCACTTAATGAATAAGAACCAGGCACTTTAACTTCACCTACAATACTTACTTGAACATTTCTTACTTCTTTTATAGAAACAGCTATATTTACTTTATTATAACTGTTAGACGAAGCACCGATACCTGCATAAATTCTTTTTAAATAATTTTTTATTTTAGATTTAGCTGCTTTTATTGGTAAGCCAACTAATTGAATAAATCCAACACCCTGAATATTAATGGCGCCTTGCCTATTTACTTTTTTCTCGTAATTAGCTTCGGCAGCTCCCCATAAATCAATTGAAAGTACATCGCCGCTACCTATTACATAATTTTTAGGCGTTGCTACATTTAAATTGGGTGTGAATGAAATGTTTGGATTGTTAAAAAAATCATAGCCAAACAGTAATGATTTTTTAGTTTTTTTACTTTCTTGTCCTGTCAACCCAAAAAATAATTCATTTTCTGAAGTATTCGTATTGTCGGATACGCCTTGTTGTTTGCTATTATTGCTTACTGAAGTACTTAAATTACGTATTCTAGTTTGTAATTTTTGAGCTTGAATTTCAGACATCCCTCTAGTTTTGGCAATTGCCAATGCCTGTGCTACCGTATACCCTTCTTCTTTAATTTTATCACGATAACCAGCTACTTGTTCATCTGACAAACTATCTACCTCAACCGTACTCAACTGTTGTTGAGTGCCTTGCGCATAGTTTGTATAGCTAGCGAACATGATAAAAACCATTAAAATACTTTTTAATAGTTTTTTCCCTATTATATTATTTTTCAATTGCATAATTTTTAAACCAATTAACAAATTCTTTAATTCCTTTAGGCAGCAATGTAGTAGGTTTATAGTTATAATCTTTTATAAGATCATTTACATTTGCCCATGTTTTTTCAACATCTCCCGGTTGCATTGGTAACATTTGTTTTTGAGCTTCTTTACCAATGTTTTTTTCTATTTCTGCTATAAAATCTAATAATTTCACCGAATTATTATTCCCTATATTATAAATCTTATACAAGTCCCTATCTTTTATTTCAGAGACCAAAATTCGCTCAATACCTGCTACAATATCATCTACATAAGTAAAGTCTCGTTGCATTTCACCATAGTTAAAAACTTTTATAGGTCTATCGTTTGCTATTGCATCCGCAAATAACATAGGAGCCATATCGGGTCTTCCCCAAGGGCCATACACCGTAAAAAAACGCAAACCTGTAGTAGGTATTTTATATAAATGACTATAGGTATGTGCCATTAATTCATTGCTTTTTTTGGTTGCTGCGTATAAACTCACAGGTGTATCTACCTTATCTTCTTCTGAAAAAGGTATTTTTGCATTTGCCCCATATACACTAGAGCTACTTGCGTAAAGCAAATGCTTAATATTATTATGTCTACAACATTCTAGTATATTTAAAAAACCAACGATGTTACTCTGTATGTAAGCATCCGGATTCTCTATACTATAACGCACACCTGCTTGGGCTGCTAAATTACAAACAGCATCGAACTTTTCTTTTTCAAATAAAGTCGTTAATACTGCTTTATCCTCTAAATTTATTCGCATAAATTTAAAGCCATTATGAGAACTACTTGTAGTTTCTTTATAAAAAACAGCGGCTTCTTCTTGTTGTATGCCTAATTCTTTTAAGCGATTGTACTTTAAATTAACATTATAATAATCGTTAATATTATCGATTCCTATAATAGTATGACCTTTGTCTAATAGTTTTTTTGACAAATGAAAACCAATAAAACCCGCAGCTCCTGTAACAAGTATTTTCATTTTATATTAGTTTTGTTTTCCTATTTGGTGGTACTCGAAACCTTTATCTTGTAAGTTGAATACATTGTATTGATTTCTACCGTCAAAAATTATAGGGGTACTTAGTTGTTGTTGTACTTCTGAAAAATCAGGAGAACGGAACTCTTTCCACTCTGTTAATAGAATTAAAGCATCTGCGTCTTTTAAAACCTCATATTTAGATTCGAAATACGAAATACCTTCAACACCTTTTAAATAAAAATGCTGTGCTTCTTCCATCGCTTTCGGATCGTATGCATTTATGGTAGCCCCGCGCCTAACCAGTTCTTTTACTACATAAATAGCCGGTGCTTCACGCATATCATCGGTACCTGGCTTAAAGGCCAGTCCCCAAAGGGCAAAAACCTTTCCTGATAAATCTTCACCGAATCTTTTTACGATTTTTTCTGCAATCACAAACTTCTGGCGATTATTAACTTCTTCTACAGACTGAATTAATTGTGCGTTGTATCCGTGTTCTTCTGCTATCTTATTTAATGCCTTTACATCTTTAGGAAAACAAGAACCACCATACCCTGCTCCTGGATATATAAAACTATACCCTATTCTACTATCTGACCCAATACCAATACGAACTTGGTTCGCATCTGCGCCTACCTTTTCGCAAATATTAGCAATCTCATTCATAAAAGAGATTTTAGTCGCTAACATGGCATTGGCTGCGTACTTTGTCATTTCTGCAGAACGGATATCCATGGTAATAAGACGGTCGTGTGCCCTTAAAAAAGGACTGTATAATTCTTTCATTTTATCAAAGGCATAGTCACTCTCAGCACCAATAACCACTCTATCTGGCTTCATAAAATCATCGATGGCAGCTCCTTCCTTTAAAAACTCAGGGTTTGAAACTACATCAAAATCTATCTCTTCTCCTCTTCTATCTAACTCTTGTTGAATAGTAGCCTTTACTTTGTCTGCTGTACCAACAGGTACCGTTGATTTATCTACCACCACAAGTCTTTTAGTCATCTTGTTACCTATTTCTTTAGCTACCGCCAACACATATTGTAAATCTGCAGAACCATCATCTCCCATAGGAGTTCCTACAGCTATAAAAACAATAGAGGCATCTCTAATCGCTTCTTCTAGATTGGTTGTAAAAAATAGATTTTTATTAGCGATATTCTTCAACACCATATTTTCTAAACCTGGTTCATAAATAGGAATAATCCCTTCATGTAACTTGTCTATTTTATGTTGATCAATATCTACACAAGTAACCTTATTTCCCATCTCTGAAAAACAAGCTCCTGAAACCAAACCTACATATCCTGAACCTACAACTGCTATATTCATTCTTATTATTTTTTAATCTTACTATTTTCTTTTTCAGCTACTTCTTTACGTAATTCGCTACTAGAAAAACGATGTTCTCTTTTATTGTAAAATAATGTTATTCCTTTTTCTTCACAGTACGCACGTCCTGTAAAATTTTTATCCGCATACTCATCTCCTAAAATGCGTACATCTATTTTAAAAGATTGTAATACATCTTCTAAATCCTGCTCCGTAGCATACGGTACTATTTCATCAACATACTTACAGCCTTTTAATTGGATGTATCTTTCTACTACAGATTGTATGGGTTTGTTTTTTTCGGGTCTATCAACAGTAGGATCTGTTTGAAGGCCACAAATAAGATAATCACATTGTTCTTTTGCGTCTTCTAGCATTTTTACATGACCCGCATGCAACAAATCGAATGCACTAAAGGTTATTCCTATTTTCATTCCTTTTTCTTTTTTGCAAATATAGTTTTATCTACTTAAAAACAAATGTTTCTCTCCTATATTAACCAATTCGGTATTTCTAATATCGTGTACAATTTCTATAGATTGCTTTGCATCGACCAATCCGAAACCGTTTTCTTTTAAAATTCCTTTATAACTTTCGGTATGTAATTCTGTAAATCCTCCACTAAACTCTATTTCTTCTCCATCTACGGTTATAGAACGGTAGGTTCTTTGTCCGACTTCTTGCACCTGCTTTGGTAATGAATTTTCATCAATAGATAAAAACCAACGCACTCTTGCTTTTTTGAATTCTAAATAACCTGCCGATTTATCTTTTTCTCTTAAATGTACCAAATTCTCTTGTACCTCACCAAAAACCCAAGAAAGCATATCGTAAAAATGCACTCCGATATTGGTAGCAATTCCTCCCGATTTACTTTCATCTCCTTTCCAGGATGCATCGTACCAATTACCACGAGAAGTGATATACGTTAAATCGATATCGTATTTTCCTTTTTTATTCTCGGTTTCAACTTTCTTTTTCAGCGCAATAATACTAGGATGCAATCGTAATTGCAAAATCGTATTAATTTTGTTTCCTGACTCTTTTTCTATGGCTTGCAACGCATCTACATTCCATGGATTCAACACCAACGGCTTCTCACAAATAGCATCTGCGCCTCTTCGCAAAGCCATGCGTATATGTGAATCATGTAAATAATTTGGTGTACAAATACTTACATAGTCGAGCTGTATGTTTTGCTGGCGTTTAATTTTTTCGATGTGACGATCGAAACGCTCGAACTCCACAAAAAAATCTGCCTTCGGAAAATAACTATCCATCACGCCCACACTATCAAATTTATCGAGCGCAGCGATTAAGGTATTGTTCGTATCTTTTATAGCTCTTAAATGACGTGGCGCTATATATCCGGCAGCACCTATTAAAGCAAAATTTTTCATTATAATGTTTTATCTATTAATTCTTGAGGCAGGAAATTCTTTACATCATATACAACTCCGTTTTCCTTTTTTAACCGCAACAAATCTACTTCTTTAAATTCGTTATGTGATACCGCCAACACAACAGCATCATATTTTTTAGCGTAAAGCTGCTTATTTAAAGTGATACCATAAGTATCTGAAACTTCTTTTTCTTTAGCCCACGGATCGTGAATATCAATAGTAACTCCGTAGCTTTTTAAAGCGTGATATACATCAATTACTTTTGTATTTCTAATATCGGGACAGTTTTCTTTAAACGTGATTCCTAAAATTAAAATCTCAGCATTTTTTACTTTTACATCTTCTGAAATCATCAACTTCACAACTTCTGATGCAATATGATTCCCCATACTGTCATTTAAACGCCTTCCTGATAAAATTATTTCGGGATAATACCCAAATTGTTGCGCTTTTTGGGCCAAGTAAAACGGATCTACACCAATACAATGGCCACCTACCAAACCAGGTTTAAAAGGTAAAAAATTCCATTTAGTACCTGCAGCTTCTAAAACATCACTAGTATTAATATTCATTAAGTTGAAAATTTTAGCCAACTCATTTACAAAAGCAATATTAATATCTCTTTGACAGTTTTCTATAATTTTTGAAGCTTCTGCTACTTTAATAGAGGGTGCCATATGCGTTCCTGCTGCAATGACCGACTGATATAAATCGTCCACTTTTTTAGCTGTTTCTTTAGTAGAACCCGAAGTGACTTTTAAAATATTTTCTACCGTACGGATTTTATCTCCCGGACTGATTCTTTCTGGTGAATAGCCGACATAAAAATCTTGATTTAATTTTAAGCCTGATTCTTTTTCTAATACTGGTACACAATCTTCTTCTGTAGCTCCTGGGTAAACGGTAGATTCATACACCACAATATCGCCTTTGCATAAAACACTTCCTATGGTTTTACTAGCACTTAATAATGGCGTTAAAATAGGTTGGTTGTTTTTATCTACGGATGTTGGTACCGTAACAATATAATAATTACAGTTTTTTATAGCATCAGCATTACTAGTAACAAATAAGCCTTTTTCATCAGAATCACTGTCTACTAAAACAGTTTTTAACAAAGCGTCTTCAACCTCTAACGTTACATCTACTCCCGACTTTAATTCTTCAACTCTTTTAGATTTTATATCGAAACCAACAACCGAATATTTAGTTGCAAACAATCTTGCTAGAGGCAATCCCACATAACCGAGGCCTATAACAGCGATTTTCTTTTCTTTCATAATATAAATTTAAGCAAGTTGCGAATGTACAAAAACATTATTAAAAAGAGAATAATCTATGGCTGATTTCACTTTCAACAAAAACACCTAAACTACTACAAACAAACCAGTTACTCCTAAATAATTATTTTTTTTTTGCAACACCACACATGTCTACTACATACCACTTTACAACTATTATCTAAAAACACCCACGCTTTAAAATATTTTACACCCATCTATTTTAGCTTTAGGATACATAATTTGAAATAAACAACCTGAATAACAACATCTTTTTAACTGCCATACGTTTTTATAGTCCGCAAACACCGAAATCAAACAGTTTACATCGCTTTTTATAGCTAAAGTTCACAATTAGTACCTACTAAAATTAGCAGCGCTATACCCCATAACCATTAAAATTGACACCTATTATTTACCCTGGAAATTACAAAACAGCAAAACTCAACACATTTTTCAACTAAAAAAATAGAGCATCCCTTCCTTAACACAGCGTTTTTCACGTTAAAAAACACATAACAGAACTGTTTTACACCAGTTTTATTAGGTGTTTTTTTTGATACTAGCCTCCTTAACGTCGGAATTAAAGCGCAGCAGTAAGCCGTAACATAAGATTGGTTTGTTTACGCTAACTCTAAAGTTTCTTTTACTAAAAAGATGCCTAACTTTTAAGTAAAACTATCGTATGTTTTTTAAAAAGATAGGGAGTTTTTTTACCTTAAAAAAAGAAACAAAAAAAAACCTCAATAGCAAAAGCTATTGAGGTTGGCACTAACTATTCTTTTAAATACTACTTAAATGTAAAAGCGACATTACTTAACATATTACGCATTCTTTTATCTGGTCTAAAATTGATATGCGCTTTTTTAATCGCACTTGATGTCAGTTCCTCTTCAGTGGCAACCCCTTCTGAGCGCACCCCTATTTGAAAAGACCCTAATTTATCTTGCTTTACAATTTTTCCTTGCGACAATTCGTCGATAACATTATGTAACAACGATAGCAATACAGCGTAACAATCGGCTTCTCGTACCGTACTTTGATTCGACACCAAATAAGCCAACCTTTCTAAATCTGTTGTTCCGTTTGATATTGCTTGTGCATAAAATTTTTTATCCGCTGTTCTGTCCTGCGGATTTGGACGTTCTATTGGCTTTACTTTTACCATGATCTTATAATTTACTATATACAAAATGTGTAGTTTAATTTAAGAGCACACTACACGGACTTCTCTAAAGTTTTTATCTGAAACCAGGTTTCTTACACCTATACCTATTCTTCTTAAGAACAGCATCTCATTAAATAACAAGCACTTAATGAAGTTTCTTTACATTCATTTTAATCCATAACTTACCACCTGCGATTTGGTCTATCGCATTAAAAATTAATCATTTTTTTTGGTAAGTTTTAAGAAGTATTGTAATTTTGAAGTCCGAATACAAAAAACTAATACTACGTAAAGTGTTACCGTTTTAACAAAGAGTCTTAGAGCACCAACTTTAAGACTTTTTTGTTTTTTATAAAGATACTACAAACTTCCCCTCCTTAAAAACCTTTCTTCCAAAGAGTTATTAACACTTTAAAGTAAGTTTTAATCATTTATATATAAAAAACAAGGCTCGCTTCACTTCTTTAAAAAAAACAGCTTAAAAACCCTTAAAATCAAAACAGCCCAATTCACCACAATCCCTATCAAAACAAACTAACAAATATTAATTAAGTAAAGAAATCACTCCAATTACCAGTGTTTTTTTCTTTATAGTAACAGAAAAGAGAGATTAGTAGTTAGTAGTTAGTAGTTAGTAGTTAGTAGTTAGTAGTTAGTAGTTAAAAAAAATACTAAAACCGACATAGCGCTTGCAAGCGAGTGTCAAACATTTGAAGAAATCGTAAAAACAAATGCTGTCTGAGCAAAGCGAGTTCAGTTGTTTTAGATTTCAAAAATAACTTTGACCGCTGAAAGTGCAAGACTAGCTTTTTGTGAAGCCTGTGCTGAACTTGATTCAGTATTCAGCAATGGAAAAGAAAAAGAGAAATTACAGATTAGAGGTTAGAGGTTAGAGATTAGTAGTTAGTAGTTAGTAGTTAGTAGTTAGTAGTTAGTAGTTAAAGAAAATACTAAAACCGACATAGCATTTGGAAGCGAGTGTCAAACATTTGAAGAAATCGCACAAACAAATGCTGTCTGCCCACATCGAGTTCAGTTGTTTTAGATTTCAAAAAATAACTTTGACCGCTGAAAGTGCAAGACTAGCTTTTTGTGAAGCCTGTGCTGAACTTGATTCAGTATTCAGCAATGGGAAAGAAAAAGAGAAATTACAAATTACAGATTAGAGGTTAGAGGTTAGAGGTTAGAGAAAACAATAAATAAAACACAAGAAGCTGAAAACCGACATAGCACTTACAAGCGAGTGTCAAACATTTGAAGAAGACGCAAAAACAAATGCTGTTTGAGCGCAGCGAGTTCAGTTGTTTTAGTTTTCAAAAATAACTTTGACCGCTGAAAGTGCAAGACTAGATTTTTGTGAAGCCTGTGCTGAACTTGATTCAGTATTCAGCAATGGAAAAGAAAGAGAAAGGTTAGAAGTTAGAGGTTAGAGGTTAGAGGTTAGAGAAAACAATAAATAAAACACAAGAAGCTGAAAACCGACATAGCACTTGGAAGCAAACTTCTAGTTAACGTTTAAAAATACGGGATTACAGATCCCTTACTGAAACCACTACCGCAAATACAACCCTAATGAGTTTCACTCAAATAAAGTTTTTTGTTTTCAAAAAACCACGAAGCAAGCTTCAGGTTTTTAAAAACAAAAAATCCTGATGAAAATTCATCAGGATTGTTATTGATGTGGGCAATGAGGGATTCGAACCCCCGACCCCCTCGGTGTAAACGAGGTGCTCTGAACCAACTGAGCTAATTGCCCGATTTTATTTTAATTCCGTTTCGGCAGGAATGTTGTGGGCAATGAGGGATTCGAACCCCCGACCCCCTCGGTGTAAACGAGGTGCTCT
>NZ_JAQJCU010000019.1:0-40375 GCF_029125915.1 Tenacibaculum bernardetii | reverse complement strand
AATCCAATGACCCTTGGGTCGTGCGGGTTCAAGTCCCGCCTTCAGTACTAAACCTTAACATTTATTTGTTAAGGTTTTTTTATTTTATAAACATCCCTCCTATCTCTTTATATAAGACTCCTATAATTTTTGTTTCGTTTTAAAGCTTAACTCGAGTATTATCCCTAAATTAAAACCCTTAAAAAGCTAACCGATTACATGCATGCAAATTGTTTTTATTTAAAACGGCATATAATTTGTAATTAATTAGGCACCTCAACGTCTATCTTATTAGATTAAAACAAAAAATTATGCGTAAAATATTTTTATTACTAAGCTTAACTTTTTTTATAAACTCATTTGGTCAAACAAGTGTTTTTAATACTTTACTAAAAGAACATGTTAATAGCACTGGATTTGTAGATTATAAGAAACTACAAAAAGATGAAGCTAAACTTGATTCTTATTTAAGCTATTTAAATAAAACAACACCTCAAAGAAATTGGTCTGCAGCAAAAACCAAAGCCTTTTGGGTAAACGCTTATAATGCTTACACGATAAAAATAATCTTAGATAACTACCCTTTAAAAAGTATTTTAAATATTAAAAAAGAAGGAAAGGATGCGTGGAATATTCCGTTTGCTAAAGTTGGAGGTAAAACTTACACTTTAAATCATATTGAGCATCAAATTTTACGTAAAAATTTTAATGATCCAAAAATTCATGTTGGTGTAAATTGTGCTTCAGGTTCTTGTCCGCAATTAGGTAATTTTGCTTTTACGGAAGCAAATTACGAAAGCAAAACCAATAACTTAATGAAAAAATTCATTAATGATTCTTCAAGAAATAAGATATCAGAAAACGACGTACAGCTTTCAAAAATTTTCGAATGGTTTAAAGGAGACTTCACCAAAAAAAGCTCTTTAATCGATTTTATCAACAAATACTCTAATACCAAAGTAGATGCAAAAGCAAATGTTAGTTTTTTAAAATATGACTGGAGTTTAAACGGAAAATAAATAAGATCATATCTTTTTAACAAGGAAACCTTTAAACAATTTGTATTTTTACTTTTCAATCTAAAAAAAACACATGTCAAAAACATATTACGATCCGGCGGACTTGCGTAAGTTCGGAAAAATATCAGAATGGAATGAAGAGCTTGGTACTAAGTTTTTTGATTACTACGGAAAAGTATTTGAAGAAGGTGCTTTAACAGCTCGTGAAAAAAGTTTAATTGCCTTAGCTGTTGCACATACAGAACAATGCCCATACTGTATAGATGCTTATACAAAAGATGGTTTAGAGCGCGGAATTACCAAAGAAGAAATGATGGAAGCATTACATGTTGGTGCTGCAATTAAAAGCGGTGCAACACTGGTTCACGGAGTTCAGATGATGAATAAAGTGAATAAGTTAGAAATGTAAAAACTATCTTCAAAAGTGTCTCTTCGAGAATTACTAAAATAAAGTTAGCTTTATTGAAAGTAGTGAACGTAGTTTATCAAGAGGTAATATTTAGCTCTCGACTGCTCTCGACTTGACAGAAACTAAAATATAAAGATGAAAAAGTCCCTTCAAGCAAGAAATAACGACTTGGCAAATACACAACGTCAATTAGAAATTTTATCAAACGGAATTTTCGCTAATGGAGAATTGCCAACGTTTGCTAAAAAAATAAAGGAAACAAATCAGTTTCCGCTTCGCCCTAAAAAGCTAGAAATTCTTCAAATTAACTTAGGTTATATGTGTAACCAGGTTTGTGCGCACTGCCATGTAGATGCTGGCCCTGATCGTAAAGAAATCATGACAACCGAAACCATGCAGCAATGCTTAGATGTTATTAAAAAAACAGAAGCACATACGTTAGATTTAACAGGTGGCGCACCAGAAATGAACCCTAATTTTAGATGGTTTGTTGAAGAAGCATCAAAAGCAGGAATTAAAGATTTTATTGTGCGTTCTAACTTAACTATTATAAGGGCAAATAAAAAATACTACGATCTACCTGAGTTCTTTAAAAAACACAATGTACACGTAGTTTCTTCAATGCCGCACTGGACACGTGGAAAAACTGACAAGCAACGCGGTGATGGTGTTTTTGATAAATCTATTAAAGCGCTTCAAATGCTGAATGAAGTTGGATACGGAACTGAAGGGTCTGATTTAAAATTAGATTTAGTGTACAATCCATCAGGAGCTTTTTTACCTGGGGATCAAGCCGCTTTAGAGAACGACTTTAAAAAAGCTTTGAAAGATGATTTTAATATTGATTTTCACAATTTATTTGCCATCACAAACTTACCTATAAGTAGATTTTTAGACTATTTAATTGCTTCAGAAAATTATGAAGAATATATGCATTCTTTGGTAGAGGCTTATAATCCGATGGCTGTTGAAAACGTAATGTGTACAAATACATTATCGATAAGCTGGGACGGAAATTTGTATGACTGTGATTTTAATCAAATGTTAAACTTAAAAGTTAACTCGAAAGTAAAACACATTTCAGAATACAACGAAGAGTTATTACAAGATAGAGATATAATTATCAATCAACATTGTTATGGTTGTACTGCCGGCGCTGGTAGTAGTTGCCAAGGTGTTGTTGCTTAACTTTAATGTAACAATTTTTGTAAATAAGCCTAGCCCTGATTGAAGCATTTGTTTGAGCTCCTCGCAGAGAGCGAGTGCAGAAAGCAGGAAACAGCTTCTAATTATGTATAGTAAAATGAACAAACTTATTTTCTTTTTCTTGTTGATTTCTCTAAGCTCTTTTTCTCAGAAGGATTTAAATCAATTATTAAAAAAACACAACACTAAAAACGTTCCATATATATCTGTAGAAACTTTAGCTTTACCCAACACAAAAACCATTTTGTTAGACGCTAGAGAAGCCGAAGAGTTTAAGGTTAGTCATTTAAAAAATGCCATTTTAGTGGGTTATAATAATTTTAAGCTCTCAGAAATTACACAAAAATTACCCGACGATAAAAACACTAAAATTGTAGTTTATTGCTCTTTAGGAATTCGTTCTGAAACGATTGCTCATAAATTAATAAAAGAAGGGTATACAAATGTTTATAATCTTTACGGAGGAATTTTTGAATGGAAAAACGCAAACTTTAAAGTACAAGATACTTTAGGTAATAATACAGAAAAAATACATACTTTTAACAAACGATGGAGCAAGTGGCTCTTAAAAGGAGAAAAAGTTTATGACTAAAAACTTATTATTAATCTTCACAAGAAACCCTGAATTAGGAAAAGCAAAAACACGCTTAGCCAAAACAGTTGGTGATGAAACTGCTTTAGATATTTACAAATTCCTGCTCGATAAAACCAAAGAAGTTACAACCAATTTACCTTGCGATAAAGCGGTTTACTACTCGGTTAAAGTTCGTGAAAATGATATTTGGAATAACGATGTATTTAAAAAACACCAGCAAGAAGGCGAAGATTTAGGCATTAGAATGTTAAATGCTTTTAAAGACGGATTTGAAGCAGGTTATGAAAAAATAATGATTATTGGTAGCGATTTATACGATTTAACTCCAAATCACATCAACGATGCCTTTTCTAAACTAGATACTAATGATGTAGTAATTGGCCCTGCTGAAGATGGTGGTTATTATCTTTTAGGAATGAAAAATCTGCAATCCGCTATTTTTAAAAATAAAAAATGGGGCACAGCAACAGTAAGAAAAGACACACTTAAGGACTTACATAAAGTAAGCGTGCATTTATTAGAAGAACTTAATGATGTTGATGTTTTTGATGACATTAAAAACCACAAAGCATTTCAACACTTTTTATAAATAATGTCTTCTCGAGCGCAGTCGAGAGGTTTTAACTAAGGTCTCGACTGCGCTCGACCTAACAAAAGAACTTAAATAAGTTCAGTACAAATGAAAAAACAACAACTACAAGAAACAACAGATTTTTTAAAATCTAACGGAATTATAAATCCTGAAATCGGAATTGTTTTAGGAACAGGTTTAGGAAAATTAGTTAACGAGATAAATATCGAAAAAGAAATCGCGTATGCTGATATTCCTAATTTTCCACAAGCAACAGTCGAATTTCATTCAGGTAAATTAATTTACGGAACTTTATCAGGAAAAAAAGTACTCGTGATGTCTGGGCGTTTTCACGTCTACGAAGGTTACAATCTTTGGGAAGTTACCTACGGAATTAGAACAATGCACAGTTTAGGAATCAATACTCTATTAATTTCTAATGCTGCAGGTGCCATTAATCTTACTTATAAAAAAGGAGATTTAATGTTATTAGAAGATCATTTAAACCTTCAAGGAGGTTCGCCATTAGCATTTAAAGGAGCGAATGATTTCGGAAATATTTTTGCGGATATGCTTGAGCCTTATTCGAAAAAAATTAATGGTCTACTGAAAGAAATTGCAATAGCAAACGACATTCAGTTACATGAAGGAATGTATGCAAGTGTTGTAGGTCCACAATTAGAAACCAGAGCCGAATACCGAATGCTGCAAATTTTAGAAGCAGATGCTGTTGGTATGAGTACGGTACCAGAAGTTATTGTTGCAAAACAATTAAATTTACCATGTGCTGCTATTTCGGTTTTAACAGACGAATGTGACCCTAAGAATTTACAACCTGTAGATATTGCCGAAATTATTGCTGTTGCTGGTAAAGCAGAACCAAAAATGATTACTTTATTTAAAGAACTAATTAATAAATTATAAAGTCATTCCGAACGAAGTGAAGGAATCTATTCCCTTATTATACTTCTTCGCATTAACATAAACACAAAACAAATGAGTTACTTAGAAACCACACACAATGTATATAAAGAAGCAGCTTTAACGCCAGATGTTGGCTTGTGCTGTACCACAAATCCCATTTGGGAATTACCTGGTTTAAAAATTCCTAAAATCATGCAAGAAATGAACTACGGTTGTGGTTCTACAGTACATGCACGCGATTTAACCAACAATCCAAAAATGTTATATGTTGGTGTTGGTGGCGGAATGGAATTATTACAATTTGCCTATTTCAACAGAAATAAAGGTGGTGTTATTGGTTTAGATGTAGTTGATGAAATGTTAGAAGCATCTCGCAAAAACTTTATCGTTGCCGAAGAACAAAACGATTGGTTTAAAAGCGATTTTGTTGATTTACGTAAAGGTGATGCTATGAACTTACCTGTTGATGATAATTCAATTGATGTTGCTGCCCAAAACTGTTTATTCAACATTTTTAAATCGGATGATTTAAAGAAGGCAATTGCAGAAATGTACCGAGTAATAAAGCCTCACGGAAAATTAGTGATGAGTGATCCTACTTGCGAGCAAGAGATGAATGAAGAATTGCGTAACGACGAACGTTTACGTGCCTTATGTTTAAGCGGTAGTTTAACAATTGCCGATTATGTAAAAGCATTAACAGATGCTGGTTTCGGAACCATAGAAATTAGAGCTCGTAAGCCATACCGTATTTTAGACCCAAAGAATTATCCAACAGATGAATTAATTTATATAGAATCTATTGAGGTTGCCGCAATTAAAGATCCAATGCCAGCGGATGGTCCTTGTATTTTTACAGGAAAAGCAGCTATATATTACGGTGATGAAGATTATTTTGATGACGGATTAGGACATACTTTATTAAAAAATCAGCCACTAGCTATTTGCGATAAAACTGCTGCAGCTTTAAAAGCTTTAGGCAGAGATGATATTTTCTTCTCAGAATCTACCTATCATTATGATGGTGGTGGATGTTGCTAAAAACAGTAAAACCTATAAAGAACCTCATGTAATTATGAGGTTCTTTTTGTTTAATAAAAATAGTTTTAACCTTCACCCCTTTTCTAATAGCTTTGCATAAAATTAGCTACTAGACAATAATATTAAAAAACAACAAAAATGAGAATACTCATAGCAATTTGCATCACTGCAATACTTACTTTATCTTCTTGTAAACAAAACATCAAAAAAGATATAACAGAAATAAAACCAGCTATAGCAACAAACAATATTCAATTTAAAAACAAAGCACATCAATTAGTATATCAAACAGTAGAAAAAACAGGTAATTACAGTGAGCTTTCATCAAAAAAAGATGTAATTTATACGTATACTTATAAAACTCCAGATGGCAAAACAGATACATCAACCGAAAAATATATCTTTAATAACGAGTTGTCTTATGGTTTGTATACTAAACACGAAAGAACGCTTACGCATTTATCAGGTAATATCGAGCAAGGTTATGATGGTAAAGAATTTTGGCTAAAAAATAACGGAAAAATTATTTTAGATTCTGTTGCTTTAAAAAGAGTTGCTTTTAACAGACCTACCAACTTTTATTGGTTTACCATGATTCAGAAATTATTAGATCCAGGTGTAAATTATGAATACTTAAAAGAAGAAAACATTGGTAATAACGAATATGATATTGTTAAAATTACGTTTAATTCTAAAGACAATAAACCAAAGGATGTATATCAATTATACATTAATAAAAACACTAAATTAATAGATCAGTTTCTTTTTACTGTTGTTGATTTTGGTAAAACTGATCCTTTTTTAATGAAATTGCAGTACGAAAATATTGAAGGCTTACTTATACCTACAAAAAGAAAATACAAAAACTCTAATTGGAATGCAGAAGTAACCAATAAACCTTGGATATTTGTAAACTGGACAAACATAAAGTTTAACAACGGTATAAAAATTGCTGAGTTTAAAAAATAAATTAAGAGTTCTTTAAAACTCTAAGTAATAAAAATCTTGAAAAACAGAATTTGATTAATAGCCTGATGAAAACACTTAAAGAAATATACCATAAGCTTACAGAAAAGAAAACGTTAATCCGTTTATTAAAATACGTAACGGCTTTGGCTATTTTTATATTGCTATTAATAATGCTACTATTCTCTTTGGTGTATTTTGAAGTGTTTGGCGCTTTACCTAACAACGAAAAATTATCATCTGTAATAAATGAAGAAGCCTCTTTAATATATTCTTCGGATGATGTAATTATCGGTAAAATCTTTACAGAAAACCGAACTAACATCAACATATCACAAATACCAAATCATTTAAAAGAAGCTTTAGTTGCTACTGAAGATAAACGTTTTTATACTCATAATGGTTACGATGGTCAGAGCTATGCAAGAGTATTATTTAAAAGTATTTTAATGCAAGATGCTTCTGGTGGTGGCGGAAGTACAATTACGCAACAATTAATTAAAAACTTATACGGACGAAAATATCACGGTTTTTTAAGCATGCCCATAAATAAGATTAAAGAACTTATTATTGCTAGTAGAATGGAAGGCTTATATTCTAAAAACGAGATACTTCAATTGTATTTTAATTCGGTTCCTTTTGGTGAAAATATTTTTGGGATAGAATCTGCCGCTAATCGATTTTTTAACAAAAAGACAAATGAGTTAAATGCTGAAGAATCTGCGGTGTTGGTTGGTATGTTAAAAGCAAACACCTATTACAACCCAAGGTTGAATCCTGAAAATGCTTTAAGCAGAAGAAATATCGTTCTTCAGCTCATGAAAAACGAACAGTATTTAACTACCAAAACTACAGACAGTTTACAAAAATTACCACTTACACTAAGCTATAAAAACCTCGATTTAAAAACAACTGCTGGTTACTTTTCTTATCAAGTAAAGAAAAAAGCTGTTAAAATAATAGATAGCATTAATAAAACAAGAAATATAAAACACAATATAGAAGCCGACGGTTTAAAAATATACACTACGTTAAATTACAGTATTCAAAAAATCGCAGAGAAAGCTGCTAAAGAGCAACTTATAGTTAAACAAAAGGAGCTAGATAAAGAGTTACGATCGAATGGTTTAAAAAACAGCTGGTTAAAAAAGAACCGTTTTTCTTCTGAAAAAGACAAACAAAACAAAACCTTTAAGTTGTTCGATTGGGATAGCACTAAAACGATAACAGGTACTAAAATTGATAGTTTATGGCATTATGCAAAAATGCTTAACGCGTCTGTATTGGTTACAAATCCTAAAAACGGAGCAGTAATTAGTTGGGTTGGTGGTAATAATTTTAAAATGCTTCCTTTTGATATGGTTTTATCGCATCGTCAAATAGCTTCTGCCTTTAAACCCATTTTATATGCTACCGCGTTAGAAAATGATTTTTCGCCTTGCGACTATTTTGACAACGAAGAAAAAACATATCCCGAATTTAATAATTGGAAACCTCAAAATGCCGATTATAAAACTACTCCAGATAATAAAGTTGCGCTATGGAATGCCTTAATTCATTCTATGAATTTACCAACTATCGATCTTTATTTTAAGCTCGAAAGAGAATTATTAATCAATTACTGTGAAAAACTACAGTTTCCTAAAATTACCAATAACGCTCCGTCTATTGCTTTAGGAACCTTAGACTTATCGTTGTCTGAAATAGCAAAAGCGTACGGTAGCTTTGCTAATAATGGTGCCATGAACGACTTGTACATGATTACTAAAATTACCGATAAAGAAGGTGCTATTATTTATGAAAGTAAAGAGCAAAAAGCCGAAGAAGTCTTTAAAAAAGAAACTACTGAAACACTAACAGCCATTTTACAAAAAGCTGTTGATCAAGGAACGGGAGCTAAAATTAGAAACACTTATAAAATTAAAAGTCAGCTTGCTGCAAAAACAGGTACCGCACAAAATTATACAGATGCATGGTTTCTTGCCTATACGCCCAATATTGTTTTTGGTACTTGGGTAGGAACTTCAAAAAACACCATACATTTTAAAAGCGGAAAAGGTTCTGGCTCGTCATTAGCTTTACCTATTGTTGCCAATATTATTAAAGAAATAGAAAAAGACGCCGAGCTAAGTAAAAAATACTTGACTGATTTTGATATTCCGCAAGATGTTTACGAATCAATAAAATGCCCTCCTTACAGACAAAAAGGAATTAAAGGTTTTTTTAATAGACTTTTTGGTAAAAAGAAAAAGAAGGAAGATTAGCCTTTACGGCTTTGAAATACTTAATTTTATTTTAACTTGTTTTCTGATAACTTAACCTAAATTATGACAAAAAAAGAAACTATAGAAAAAAGTATTTTTGATAAATTTAGAAAATCATATCCTGAATTTCCTTCGGGTAGAACTGAACATATTGATAAACCTGATTTTATTATTCACAGTAAGCAGAAAATTGGAGTAGAAATTACTCAAATATTTAAAGATGATTATAAATCTAACAAAGGATCTCTATTAAAATCAATAGAAGAAATAACTAGAAGAGTTTCGGAAGAAATCTTAAATTTATTCCGAGAGAAACAAATACCTAGATGCTATCTTATAATTCATTTAAATAAAAATGAATTCCCTCTTGTGAGTAGCCCAAATAAAATTGCTGAAATTTTCTTTAATGACATTATTAAAAACATCAACAAAAAAAAGAAAAACTACATACTAGAAAGAAATAACAATGGGGATCTACCTAAAATAGTTGAATCATATAAATTAATCTTTGATGAAAAAATAAAAGATTACGAATACATCGAATTGTATTCTACGGTTGGAAAAGAAATTGATAATTTAAAAATTCAAAACATACTAAATAAAAAAGAAAAAGCTAAAATTACATTTGAAAAATGTGATAAATATTGGTTAGTTATAAAATCAGGCGAATTATCTGCTGATTATTTACCATCTATTCAAATTACATCAAAAAGATTAAGAACAACATTCGATAAAATATTTATTTTAAAATACTTGGAAAATGAACTAATCGAAATTAAGTAAAAACAATAATCTAATATATTCTTATACTTTTTCCCTAAGCAAACAACGTAGCAAAAGCCTCTTCTATTTTACCAACCAAAACTAGTTTTATACCGTGGTTTTTAGAAGATATTTTATTGTATTTCGAGGCCACTAAAGTTTTATACCCTAGCTTTTCAGCTTCTAAAATACGCTGATCAATTTTAGAAACTGGTCGTATTTCTCCTGCCAAACCAACTTCGGCCGCAAAACAAACATTCGGATTAATCGCTAAATCTTGATTCGATGATAAAATTGCTGCTACAACGGCTAAATCTATCGCAGGGTCATCTACATGAATTCCGCCTGTAACATTTAAAAAAACATCTTTTGCTCCTAATTTAAAACCTGCTCTTTTTTCTAGCACAGCTAAAATCATGTGCAATCTTTTTAAATTATAACCTGTTGTAGAGCGTTGTGGCGTACCGTAAACTGCGGTAGAAACCAAGGCCTGAATTTCGATCATTAAAGGACGAATACCTTCTAAAGTTGATGCAATTGCGGTTCCGCTTAAATCAGCATCTTTTTTTGAAATTAATATTTCAGACGGATTAGATACTTCTCGTAATCCGCTAGATAGCATTTCGTAAATTCCGAGTTCGGCAGTAGAACCAAATCGGTTTTTCTGAGAACGTAATATTCTATAGGTATGATTTCTATCGCCTTCAAACTGTAAAACAACATCAACCATGTGTTCTAAAATTTTAGGCCCAGCAATATGTCCTTCTTTATTAATATGACCAATTAATAATACCGGAGTAGAAGTTTCTTTGGCGAATTTTATAAGTTCTGCTGAAGTTTCACGGATTTGAGAAATACTTCCCGGTGAAGCTTCAATAGAATTTGTATGTAAGGTTTGAATAGAATCAATCACCAAAACATCTGGCTTAACTTCTTCTATATTTTTAAAAATTTGCTGTGTATTGGTTTCGGTAAGAATTAAGCAATTAGAATTTGTAGCCTCTAAACGCTCGGCGCGCATTTTAATTTGCGACTGACTTTCTTCACCCGAAACGTACAATACTTTTTGGGGAATTTTTAAAGCGATTTGCAATAACAACGTCGATTTACCAATTCCGGGTTCACCTCCTAATAAAACAACGGCACCTTTTACAATTCCGCCACCTAAAACAGTGTCTAATTCGTTATTTTTTGTTTCAACACGTTCTTCAGGGTTTAACTGAATATCTTGCACTCTTAAAGGTGTAGAAACTCTTTTTTTATTGTTTTCAGGACTTTTCCAAACTCGTTTTTCTTCTTTCTGAATTACCTCTTCAACAATGGTATTCCATTCTTTACAAGTATTGCATTGCCCAACCCATTGTGCATGTTGCGCTCCGCAGTTTTGACAGAAAAAAGTAGTTTTGATTTTGGCCATTTAAAATAGATTGGAAGTTTTAAAATACTCTATAGTAATATTCAAAGTTACAAACTAATATCTAATACTATTGATTATTTTTAGCGACTGTATAAATTTTATTCTAAAAAATATTGATCCTTAAAACTAAATTTATTTTAGTTTCTAATTTACCAAAGTTATGCGATGCTGAAATAAATTTAGTATGACAGTACTATGATTTTTATAATCACGAAAACAGCTTCTTAAACACGGCCGAACAAAAATAGTTTATAACTAAAATTTATAAAGAAACTGCGTTAGCGATTGAGCGGCATGTTTGAGCTCTTTTTTGTTTTTTTAAAAAAAGCGAGTAGCGAAAGCGCGACCTGGAAGGTAACGCCCTATTACTTTTTATTTTTATTGTAGATAGGTAATAACAAGAATGCTAAGCCTCCAAAAACAATAATCATTGCCGTTTGTGCTGTCCACATAATCCAACCAAAAGCGGTTGCTGGTTCTTCTGCAATACCAAATAAAGCCAATGCACCTGCAACAGCTACCGGATATAAACCGATACCTCCGTTGGTTGCTGCAATACTAAATCCGCCTGCAATAAAACCAATTAAAACACCTCCTAAAGGAACACTTAAGCCATCTATTGCGGGTATTGTTGCCCAAAACATAAGTATATACATTAACCAAATAAATACGGTATGAAAAATAAATGCCCATTTATTCTTCATTTTAAATATGCTCATAACTCCTTCAACTAATCCTGAAATGAAGTTTTTTATTTTTAGACCAATTCCCGATGTTGCTTTTTTTACATATCTCGAAAAGATAAATCCAGCTACGATAAGAACCGCTAATATCGCCCCTATTTTAAGTGGATTAAAATTCTTTGTTAATAATTCATATATAAAATCGAACTGTAGAAATAATGTAATTGCGATGATAGTTAACATCATAATTAAATCCGCCATTCTTTCGGCTACAATAGTTCCGAAGCCTTTTTCGAAGGGAATACCTTCATAATTTGTCATTACCGCTGCACGAGAAACCTCTCCTGCTCTTGGCACTGCATAATTAACCAAATACGCTACCAAAACGGCCATGGTGCTATTACCAAAATCTGGCTTATATCCCATTGGTTCTAGTAAAAACTTCCAACGATATGCTCTAGACAAGTGACTTAAAATTCCGAAAAATAACCCTAAAGCTATCCACCAATAATTTGCCTCTTTAAAGTAATCTAACAAAGTTGCTATAGACACTTTTGATAAAGAGTACCAAACCAAAAAACCTCCCAAAACGAGAGGTAGTATAATTTTTAATGCTTTTTTAATATTCAAAATTACGTAAGGGTATTATCTTCTTCGTTAGGAAAAACCAAAGAAGGTTTAAAATTTTTAGCCTCTTCAAGTTCCATAAAAGCGTATACGATTAGTATTAACACATCGCCTTTTGCTACTTTTCTGGCAGCTGCACCGTTTAAGGTAATTTCTCCACTATTTCTTGGTCCTGGAATTGCATATGTTTCTAAACGTTCGCCATTATTGTTATTCACAATCTGAACACGTTCGCCTTCAATAATTCCCGCTGCATCCATTAAATCTTCATCAATGGTAATGCTTCCTATATAATTTAAATCGGCACCCGTAACTTTTACGCGGTGGATTTTAGATTTTACTACTTGTACTAACATAGTGCAAAAATAGTTTTTTAATGATTAATGAGTTGTTTTTGAATGATTTTATTTTAAACGGATATTATCTATCAATCTAATTTCTCCTGCAAAAACAGCAATAAAAGCTCTATATTTATGTTCAGGCTCTTTTTTTACAATGGTCTCTAACGTTTTTTCATTAGCTATTGTAAAATACTCTAATTCTAATAAAGAATGTTTATGAAACTGTTTTTGTACCCATTCAGTAACTTCTACTGCACTATTTATGCCAAATTTCTTCTTTGCTTTTTTAAGTGTTTTATATATAAAAGGAGCTAATTTTCGATGTTCTTTTGTTAATCTTGTATTACGTGAGCTCATTGCTAAACCATCTTCTTCTCTATAAATATTACAGCCTTTTATCTTTACCGGAAGCGCATTTTTTTCAACCATCTTTTTGATGATTTGTAACTGCTGAAAATCTTTTTTCCCGAAATAAGCAACGTCAGGTTCCACAATTTCGAATAATGTTTTTACAATAGTTCCGACTCCGTTAAAATGACCATCACGAAATTTCCCTTCCATTTGATGCTCTAAACCATCGAAACTAAAAGACTCTGATTCAATATTTTCACTATACATTTCTTCTACAGACGGAAAAAACAAAACATCGCAATCAACACTTTCCAAAAGCATAAAATCGTTATCAAATGTTTTTGGGTACTTAACTAAATCCTCCTTATTATCGAATTGAGTAGGGTTCACAAAAATACTCACAACCGTTATGTCGTTCTTTTGTTTTGCCTTTTCAACAAGTGATAAATGCCCTTCGTGCAAAGCACCCATAGTAGGAACGAATCCGATAGATTTATTCTTGATTTTTACTTTTGATAAAAATTCTTTTAATTCTGATTTAGTTTTATAAACTTTCATTCTATTACAGTTGAAATGCGTGCAAAATTAGCAATTTAACATCATTTTAGCATAAATTTTCGTATTTTTGCATCTTCAATAAAATAGACGAATTTAATGAAGGATAAGAGAATATTATATGTTTCATCAGAGGTAATACCTTATTTACCTGAAACAGAATTATCATCTACTGCATTTAATGTTGCTAAAAACGCACATTCTAAAGGAGTTCAAACCCGTATTTTTATGCCTCGTTATGGGGTAATAAATGAGCGAAGACATCAATTACATGAAGTAATTCGTTTATCTGGTATGAATTTAATAATTAATGATATGGATATGCCATTGATTATTAAAGTTGCTTCTATTCCGAAAGAAAGAATGCAAGTGTATTTCATTGATAACGACGAATACTTTAAGCGTAAAGCTGTATATTCTGATGAAGATGACAAAATGTTTAGTGATAACGACGAACGTATGATTTTCTTTGCTAAAGGAGTCGTAGAAACCGTTAAAAAACTAAATTGGGCGCCAGATATTATTCATGTTCATGGGTGGATGGCCTCTTTACTTCCATTATATTTAAAGGAATTTTACAAAGAAGAACCACTTTTTACAGAAAGTAAAATTGTAACTTCTATTTACAACAATAATTTTGAAGGTGAATTAGAAGGCGATCTAGCCAAAAAGGTTCGTTTTGATAAAGTTAATGAATCTAAAATAACAACTTTAGCTACTCCAAACGAAATTAGCATCTTAAAAAGTGCTATTGAAAACTCTGACGCTATTATAAAAGGTAGTGAAGTGTTGCCAGATGAAATTAATGCTTTTATCGATGAAAAAGATACAAAAGTTTTAGAATATCAATCTGAAGAAGTTTTATCAGAAGCTTACTTACAATTTTATAAAGAAAACGTTTTAGAAATAAGCGAATAATAATACAAATGATTAGAAAAATTGGTGTTTTAGGTATTAGCTTGCTATGTTTAGCAACTTTAGTATCGTGTGAAAAAGATTTTAGTGACGTAGGAAGTAGTGTTGTTAACAATACTAAATTTGAAACAGGAGAAATATTATTAGATGTAGAAATTGAAACAATTGATATTTCTGAATCGAATCCTTTACCTATATACAAATCAGTTAGAGCCGATAATATAAGTATCGGTGCTTTAGGCGACTATTGGCTTGGTGTATATAATAATGACAATTACAAGACAATAGAAGCTTCTTTTGTTAGTCAGTTATCACTAGCAACTAGTCCAAGAATAAAAGATTTACAGCCTGCTACTGCAAACGGAGAAATAGATTCTGTTTTTGTACTAGATAAAGTTGTTCTTAAACTACCTTACAAAGCTACAAATACAGGTACAGGTACTACTGAAAGACCAATTTTTAGGCTAGATTCTGTTTTAGGTAATAAAGACATTGCAACCTCTTTAAAGGTATATAGAAATGGTACTTTTCTAAATAGATTAGACCCAGATAATCCTACGAAATCTAATAGCTTTCAGTCTAATCATGACTACGACCAACTCGAGTTATTAAATGAGGATATTGGATTTACTTTTAAACCGAATCCTTCTGATACTGCACTAGTATTAACAAGAGGCATTAGCAGCGGTAATACATATGAAAATACTATAAGACTAGCGAACAAAGCTCCTTTCCTAACCATTCCCTTAGATATGGAAAAAATGAAAAGTCTTTTCTGGGATAAACTTGATGGTGATGAGTTTAAAACTACTGATGCTTTTAATTCTTACTTTAAAGGATTAATTGTTAAAGCTGAAGGAAACAACGGAGCGATGGTGCCTCTAAATATAAATGGAAGCATTACTTCTGCTACGCTAGATTTTCACTACACAATCACTAGGTCTGAAAAACAAGAAGGTATTGCTGATTTAGTATTTAAGGACAATTTACCGAAAACTATTTCATATTCTTTATCTGGTGTAAGAAACAGTATTTATAAATCGAGTCCTGCTACTATTACTCCTCCTGTAAATAACTTTACAATACAAGGAACGGCAGGAACAATGGCTAGAATAAAAATTCTTGATGATTTAAAACTTCAAGAATTAAGAGCTAATAACTGGTTAATTAATGATGTTTTATTATCTTTTTATATTAATAATACTATCAACACGGATAAGAACATTATTCCACAACGCTTATTCATCTATCAGGAAAAAGATAACGGAAGTGGTAGTATATCTCCTACACAACTTTCTGACGCATATAAAGAAGCTCCTACTTTTGACGGTAATTTAAGTTTAACTGATGATGGAACTCCTGAAAAATATTCTTTTAGATTAACAGATTACTTATCTGATTTATTAGACGGCACAACAAATGACAACTCTCCATTAGTCTTAAAAACATATAATAACCCTACAGATAACCCTGTAATAAATGGTGTTTTAGATACAAATGTTAGCACATATAACTGGAATCCTAGAGGAGTTACCTTATTAGACGGAAGCGAGACTGCTAATGGGACAAAAAGAGCTGTTTTAAAAATATCATACACAAAAGAAAAGTAAAATATTATGTGTGGAATCACAGGATACATAGGTCATAGAGATGCTTACCCAATTGTTATAAATGGGTTAAAGCGCCTTGAGTATAGAGGTTATGATAGTGCTGGAATAATGATGTACGATGGCGAAAAAATTCACTTATCAAAAACTAAAGGAAAAGTTTCTGATCTAGAAATCATCACCAATAATGATGAAAAAAGAAAAAAAGGAACTATAGGAATCGGGCACACTCGTTGGGCAACTCATGGAGTTCCTAATGATACGAATTCTCATCCACATTTTTCAAAATCAGAAGACTTAGTTATTGTTCATAATGGAATTATAGAAAATTATGACACTATAAAAAAAGAATTAATTTCAAGAGGTTACACCTTTAAAAGTGATACTGATACTGAGGTTTTAATAAATCTTATTGAAGAAGTTAAAAAAAATGAAGGTTGTAAATTAGGAAAAGCAGTACAATTAGCACTTACAAATGTTATTGGAGCGTATGCTATTGCTGTTTTTGATAAAAACAAACCTAACGAGCTAATTGTAGCCAGGCTAGGAAGTCCTATTGCAATTGGCGTAGGGAAGAACAACGAAGAGTTTTTTGTTGCTTCTGATGCTTCTCCTTTTATTGAATATACTAAAGATGCCATTTATTTAGAAGATGGTGAATTAGCTATCATCAAAAAAAATAAAGGTATAAAGATTCGTAAAATCGAGACAGATAAAGAGATCGATGCTAACATCCAAAAACTTCAATTAAGCTTAGAGCAAATTGAAAAAGGAGGTTATGAACACTTTATGCTAAAAGAAATTTACGAACAGCCTAAAGCAATCATTGATACCTACAGAGGAAGAATGTTACCTAATGAAGGGATAATTCGTATGGCTGGTATTGATGATAACATTTCTAAGTTTACCAATGCAAGCCGAATTATAATTGTTGCTTGTGGTACTTCTTGGCATGCCGGATTAGTAGGAGAGTATCTTTTTGAAGATATGGCTCGTATTCCTGTTGAAGTGGAGTATGCATCTGAATTTAGATATCGCAATCCGATTATTAACGAAAATGATGTGGTTATTGCTATTTCTCAATCAGGAGAAACAGCTGATACTTTAGCGGCAATTAAATTAGCAAAATCTAAAGGTGCATTTGTTTTCGGAATCTGTAATGTTGTTGGTTCTTCTATCGCTAGAGAAACACATGCTGGTGCTTATACGCATGCTGGTCCTGAAATTGGAGTTGCATCAACAAAAGCATTTACAACACAAATAACAGTACTTTCTTTAATTGCTTTAAAATTAGCTAAGGCAAAAGGTACTTTATCAACTTCTGCTGTAAATAGTTACTTACAAGCCTTACAACAAATTCCAGCGCAAGTAGAAAAACTACTAAAAACCGATGTACAAATTAAAGAAATAGCAAAGGTTTATAAAGATGCTAAAAACTGTTTATATTTAGGTAGAGGATTTAACTTTCCTGTGGCTTTAGAAGGCGCATTAAAACTAAAAGAAATTTCATACATACATGCAGAAGGTTATCCTGCTGCAGAAATGAAACATGGTCCTATTGCTTTAATTGATGAAAATATGCCAATTTTTGTAATAGCAACAAGTAGAGGACATTATGAAAAAGTGGTTAGTAATATTCAGGAAATAAAGTCTAGAAGTGGTAAAATAATAGCCATCGTAACTGAAGGTGACACGACTGTAAAAGAAATTGCAGATCATGTTATAGAAGTTCCTGATACTGAAGAAGCTTTTACTCCTTTATTAACTACAATTCCTTTTCAATTACTATCATATCATATCGCTGTGATGTTAGAAAAAAATGTAGATCAGCCTAGAAATTTAGCTAAATCTGTAACTGTTGAATAAATAGTTATCATTATATACATAAAAAAATCCCGAGATAGTATCTCGGGATTTTTTTATACTTCTTTTTCGAAAGTAAGGTACACAGGAAAATGATCTGAATAACCTCCTTGATACCATGGTCCAACATATGTTCTAAACGGGCTATTTTTAAACTTCCCTTTATAAAACCGCAACCATTCTTTATTTAAAATATCGGCCTTTACAAAAGTAAATCTGCTTTTACTCGAATCAAAAAAATCTCTTGAAAATATAATTTGATCGAACAAATGCCATTCTTTATAAAAAGTAGAAGTTCCTTTTCCTTTTTTAAATAGAGGTTTCATAGGATTGTATAAATCATCAGTAACCAAAAAATTATTAACACTTTCACTTATTGGATTATCATTAAAGTCGCCCATAATAATAAACTTAGCGTTTTTTTCTTTTAATTTAATATTCTTTATTACTTCCTGGGCTTGTTTAGCTGCTTTAATACGTTTTAAACTTGTTTCTTCATCTCCATCTCTTCTCGATGGCCAATGATTGACCAAAACATGTACTAATTCGCCATTTAACTTTCCTTTTACAACTAATAAATCCCGCGTATAATCAACCTCACCTTCTGAATCTTTTAAATAGAGAGAATGTGTATTTGTAGAAATAACTTCAAAAAAATCTTTATTATAAATAAAAGCTACATCGATACCTCTTTCATCAGGCGAATCGTAATGAACATAACTATAATTATATTTTGATAAATTTTTATGCCGAATTAAATCCTTAACCACTTTTGCATTTTCAACCTCTGCTAAACCAACTATAATAGGCGGATAAGCCGATTGATTACTCCCTATTTTACTTACAACTGAGGTTAGTTTTTTAATTTTATGAAGATACTTTTGATGATTCCAATTTCGTTTACTCTTAGGCGTAAAATCGTCATCCGCTGTTAAAGGATTATTAACGGTATCAAATAAATTTTCTACATTATAAAAGGCAATGGTAAATGTATTTTTTCTTTTAGATCTACTCATTATAAAAATTTTCATCGAAAATACTGAATAAAAAAGCACGCTATAAATAGCGTGCTTTAAAATATAATAAAAAGTAATAATTATACTACTCCTTGATCTAACATTGCATCGGCAACTTTCACGAAACCTGCAATATTTGCTCCTTTTACGTAATCAACAAAACCGTTTTCATCAGTACCATATTCAACACAAGAAGCGTGAATATCATTCATTATTTGATTTAATTTAGCATCAACTTCTTCTCTTGTCCAGTTATAACGTAATGAGTTCTGACTCATTTCTAAACCAGAAGTTGCAACTCCACCTGCATTTGATGCTTTTCCTGGAGCGAATAAAATTTTCGCTTCTTGAAATGCTTCAACAGCTTCTGGTGTAGAAGGCATGTTTGCTCCTTCTGCAACACAAATACATCCATTTGCTAATAATGTTTTAGCTTCCTCACCATTTAACTCATTTTGAGTTGCACATGGTAAAGCTACATCACATTTAATTCCCCAAGGTCTTTCACCTGCAAAGAATTTAGCATTTGGATATTTATCAACATATTCGCTAATTCTACCTCTGCGAACATTTTTAATTTCCATCACATAAGCTAATTTATCAGCATCTATTCCATCAGCATCATAAATATAACCTGAAGAATCTGACATAGTAACCACTTTAGCTCCTAATTCAGTAGCCTTTTCAGTTGCATATTGAGCTACATTTCCAGAACCTGAAACAACAACTGTTTTACCGTTAAAAGAATCGTTTTTAGTTTTCAACATATTTTGTGCAAAATACACATCACCATAACCTGTAGCTTCTGGTCTTATTAAAGATCCACCCCAAGAACGGCCTTTACCTGTTAAAACACCAACGAATTCGTTACGTAATTTTTTATATTGACCGAACATAAATCCGATTTCTCTACCTCCAACTCCAATATCTCCCGCAGGAACATCAGTATTAGCTCCAATATGACGGAATAACTCAGACATAAAAGCTTGACAAAATGCCATTACTTCACGATCAGATTTTCCCTTTGGATTAAAGTCAGAACCTCCTTTTCCTCCACCCATTGGTAAAGTAGTTAATGAATTTTTGAATACTTGCTCGAATCCTAAGAATTTTAAAATTGATAAGTTTACAGATGGGTGAAAACGTAAACCTCCTTTATAAGGTCCAATTGCCGAGTTAAACTCAACTCTGTAACCTCTGTTAACTTGTGTTTCTCCTTTATCATCAACCCAAGCAACTCTAAACAATAAAGTTCTCTCTGGCTCTACCATTCTTTCTAACAATTTCTTATCCTGGTACTTAGGATTGTTTTCTATAAATGGAATTACAGTTTCTGCAACTTCATGTACAGCTTGTAAAAATTCTGGCTCATTAGAATTACGTTCTTTAACGTATTCTATAAATGCATTTATTTTAGATTCCATAATTTTAATTATGTTGTATTATGATTTAAACAATTTTGTTAGGCAAATATAATTAATTTACAATTTGTTAAATTTAAAAAAAACAATTATTTACCTATTTTCTTAAAAATACCAATAGTTTTTATTCTATTGAGCTCAATAGTCGAGAACTCTTCTAAAAACCAACACTTTTTTTCATTAAAAAAGCATAAATTTGCAACCTAAATATTCCGAAAAAATTAAGATGTTAGATAAGGTAAAAGAATTGATTGGTGATGTAAAGGCTTTTCAAGCAACTTCTAAAGATGAAGTTGAAGCTTTCAGAATAAAATATTTGGGTAGCAAAGGTTTGTTAAAAGATTTATTTGCTGAATTCAAAAATGTAGATGCTGCCATGCGTAAAGACTTTGGTCAGGCATTAAACAATTTAAAAAAATCTGCTGAAGAAAAAGTAAACGAATTAAACGATACTTTAGAAAGTGCTGTTGAAGAAAATGGTATTTATGGCGATTTAACGCGTCCGTCTGAAGCAATAAACTTAGGTTCTCGTCACCCAATATCTTTAGTTAAAAACAAGATTATTGAAGTTTTTAATCGAATTGGATTTACAGTTTCTGAAGGTCCAGAAATTGAAGATGATTGGCATAATTTTACCGCATTAAATTTACCAGAATATCACCCTGCACGTGATATGCAGGATACTTTTTTTATTGATAAAAATCCAGATACTTTATTAAGAACGCATACCTCATCGGTACAAGTTCGTTATATGGAAAACAATACGCCGCCTATTAGAACAATTTCTCCAGGTCGTGTTTTTCGTAATGAAGATATTTCATCAAGATCGCACTGTATTTTTCATCAAGTAGAAGGTTTATATATTGATACTGATGTTTCATTTGCCGATTTAAAGCAAACCTTATTATATTTTACCAAAGAGATGTTCGGTAAGTCTAAAATTCGTTTAAGACCTTCTTACTTTCCATTTACAGAGCCAAGTGCTGAAGTAGATATTTACTGGGGACTAGAAACTGAAACAGATTACAGAATTACAAAAGGAACAGGTTGGTTAGAAATTATGGGGTGCGGTATGGTAGATCCTAATGTATTAAAGAATGCGAATATAGATCCTACAGTATATTCTGGATATGCTTTTGGAATGGGGATTGAACGTATAGCAATGCTATTATATCAAATACCAGATATTCGTATGTTTTATGAAAATGATAAACGTTTCTTAGAACAGTTTAAATCTGTAATTTAATTAATACAAAAATAAAGCAAAAGTTGAAAAGCATAGATTCAGTTCTACTTTTCAACTTTTTGCATTTAACAACTATATAAAATGAAGAAAGACATTAAAATCCCTAAAGTAGAAAATGTTGAAATAGCCATTACTTTAGAAAAAAATGAGCAAGACGGCGCTAATGAATGGTGCGTATATATCATCAATAAAAAAGAAGTTCCTTTAGAAATGATTGTTATTGTTTCGCAAGGCTTTTCAGAAACAAAAAAAACATCATTGTTCCGTAGAAAAATAGATGTATTACCTGCTAATTCGTTTTCTAAATTCGAAATAATGCAACCTGAATTATTTGCATTAGACAACCAATTTCAGGTTACATTTTTTGAAAATAATGTACTACACGATAAAACATTTATTTTTCAAGCAGGCACAATTCAAGAAGGGTTTTTTAGAGATATTGATCTCTTAAATAAAAAAGGAGTTAGTATTAAATAAAAAGAACTTCTTTCAATAATAAAATTTATAAGAGAGGTTACATTTCAATCTCTCTTTATTATTTACCTATAAAAAAACGTATTTATGCTTACAGATATTCAAGAGTTAGTCGCCAATTTTTCATCATGGATTTGGGGAATGCCACTATTAATATTATTAATAGGTGGTGGACTGTACTTGTTTGTATACTCTGGCCTAGTTCCTTTTAAATACATGGGCCATGCTATTGCAATTTTAAGAGGTAAATATGATAAAAAAGATTCTCCTGGAGATTTATCGCACTACGAAGCACTATCATCTGCAATTGCTGCAACGGTAGGAATGGGAAACATCAGTGGTGTAGCAATTGCTATTGCCATGGGGGGGCCTGGCGCCATTTTTTGGATGTGGGTAAGTGCCTTTGTAGGTATGGCTACTAAGTTTTTCACCTGTACTTTAGCTATTATGTATAGAGGAGAAGATGAAGAAGGAAATGCAAAAGGAGGCCCAATGTATGTAATTACAGAAGGTTTAGGTAAAAAATGGAAACCTTTAGCTATGTTTTTCGCTACTGCTGGTTTGGTAGGAACTTTACCCGCTTTTCAAGCAAATCAATTAACACAAACAATGATTGATGTTTTTAATGTGAACGAAGCAAATGAGTTTTCGGCTAAATTACTAATAGGAATAACCATTGCTGCCATTGTTTCTACCGTAATTTTTGGCGGAATTCAACGGATAGGAAAAGTTGCAGGTAAATTAGTTCCTTTAATGGTGGTTATCTATTTATTAACCGTTATAACTATTTTATTTATAAAAATAGATGAGATTCCTTCAATAATTTCTTTAATTTTTACAGATGCCTTTTCTGGTAATGCTGTTTTAGGTGGTGCCTTAGGTGCTTTAATAATTACAGGTGTAAAACGTGCTGCTTTTTCTAACGAAGCAGGTTTAGGAACCGCACCAATGATGCACGGAACTGCAAAGACAGACGAACCAATTAGAGAAGGTTTAGTTGCCATGTTAGGCCCAGCAATAGATACCTTGTTGGTGTGTACATTAACGGCATTGGCAATTTTATCATCAGGTGTTTGGCAAGGTTTTGACGGAAACGGTATCTCAATGACTTTAGCTGCCTTCGATTCGGTATTACCTTTTCACTCAGGAAGCATTATTTTAACTATCTGTGTGTTAATTTTCGCCTTTTCTACCCTATTCACCTATTCATTTTACGGATTTAGTTGTTTAAGTTATTTAACAAGTGTTAAAACTGGTAAATACTACAATCATTTTTATGTTTTAGTAATTATAGTAGCTTCAATTATTAAACTAGATTTTGTAATTAATTTAATGGACAGTGCTTATGCTTTAATGGCAATTCCAACCGTACTTTCTACGCTTATTTTAGCACCAAAAGTTAAAAAAGCGGCTAGTGTATATTTTCAGAAATTAAAATCAGGCGCTTTTAACTAAGTATTCTTTTATCGACTTTATAACAAAACAGCTATTGTAATTATCACATCTAAAATAAGGTTAATAATAAATTATCAAGAAAAGGAATCTTGTTAACTCAATTATTTACTAAAAAACTATTTATAAAAAGCTAAAATTAAAAAGAGTTATTACAACCCAAGTACAGACTCCTAAATCGGTCTAGGAGATATATTGATAGTAGGTTAAGAAGAAGTTTGAGTTAGTGATATTACTAATATTTGAGGTAAGCAAACCCCAAGTTGTTAAACCCTCAACTAATTCCTATTCTAAAGAAATATTATAAGGAAAGATGTCCCTAATAACTTAGAAGAAGCGTTCTTTAAGTGTTTTATAATTACTTAAAGGTAAATGAAAAAACTGGATTGATTATTCAGGTTGAGTTTTAAATATCATGTTTTAATCGTTTTTAAAAAAATAAAATATAACATGTACTACCAGGCAAATCCTAACAAAATGCACTCTTTTTTAAAACACAATAAATAAAAGAGCTATTGGTTTTTAAGAAGACTGAATTGATTAAAATACAATTGCCTCTATCATAAAAAACACGAACACCTAATAACTACAAGTATTCTTAAAATAAATTAAAAATTAAAACCTATAAAATATTAAAGGGAGTAATATAAAATCACTCCCTTTAACACTATATTATGTAACATTATTTTAAAATGCTAAAATTTAAAGAATATGTTTTCTAGTTTAACATAGAAGCTCTTGAACCTCCTGCTGCAAAAATAGCTCTCATTCTAGATTTTTGTCCTTCAGAAAACATTGTCATACAAGCATCATCAGTATAATCCATATAGTTCATTGTCATATCATTCGACTTACAATTAACTGTAGGATAAGAAGGACATCCGTAGTTAGGTGCATCAGAAGATGGAGTATCAGCTACAAAATCATCTTGACGACATCTACCATCACCCCAAATATGACGTAAGTTTAAGTAGTGACCAACTTCGTGAGTCATAGTACGACCACCATTAAACGGAGCTGATACATAACCTGTAGTTCCGAAATATTGAGGAGAACAAACAACACCATCAGTAGCAGAACTACCTCCTGGGAATTGAGCATATCCTAAAATACCACCACCAATATTAGCAACCCAAATATTTAAGTGAGTAGCTGGTGTTACTGGAGGATAAGCAGATTTCACTGCATTATTAGTTCCCCAAGACGAAGTAGAGTTAGAGTGTCTGAAAGTTCCTGCTAAAGAGAAAGTAATTTCTGAATCAGCTGCTCTACCTGCAAATTCAGATGGTGTGTTACCTGCGTCAGAATTTTGCTTTCTAAAGTCAGCATTTAAAACTGTAATTTGCGAAGCTATTTGTGCATTACTTATGTTTTGTTGAGAATTACTGTAAACAACGTGTACATATACAGGTATATTAACAACTCCTAAATTATCTGGTTCTGGAGTAGTACCTCCACCACCATTACCGCCACCACCATTAGTTGGTTTTCCTTTAGCAGCAATAAGTTTACGTGTAGCATACTCTATATCGTACATTTTTTTGTACAATCCTGGGTTTTCTTTTAATTGACGATTTAAAACTTTCATAGAATGACACTTGTCATTAGCCCCACCTCTTGCTTGATTATCATCTGTTGTTAAATAAAAGTCTCCCATATCAACAACTGTTTCTTGTTCAGGTAAAACAGCATCGTTAGCATTGTCTTGACATCCTACTAAAATGGAAGCAGCTACCGCTAATGTTAAAAAAATTCTTTTCATGTTGTAAAAAATTTAAATTAGTTTAATTAATAATCATCTCCTTTGGATAATACTTTGCTAAAAACCTAATTAAATAAATAATCACAAACAAAAAAGTTAATTTGCTGACAATTAATTAATAATTTGAAGGGTTTATTAACAATGAGCAATCTACACTTTTTTTTTAAAAAGTTAACAAAAAGTTAATAAAACAACAATTTCCTTTAAAAATCACCTGTAGCGCTTACTTTCAAACAAAATGAATTGTTTAATTTTTATGCCAAAAAAAGAATAAACGTCAATTTTAAACACAAATAGATAAAAACAATTCATTTTTAACATTAAAAAATTACATTTATATCAAAATCAAACTACAGAAATAAATTCTACATAAACAACTATCTTTATCTTCTAAAAAAAACATTTATGGAAAACTCATTTAACAATAAAGTTCTTGTGGCTCAAGTATCAGAAACAGATAGAGTTGCTTTTTACAAAAAAACCTATGCGCACGTTGGTTTAGGTGTGCTTTTATTTATCGTATTTGAATATTTATTATTGCAAAATGCCACAATAGTGGAGTTTGCTTTATCGATGACCCAAGGTTATAAATGGCTATTATTATTAGGAGGCTTTATGTTAATTACCAATTATGCAGAAAGTACGGCTTTAAAAACATCGGACAAGAACTTACAATATTTAGCATATTCGGGATACGTATTTGCAGAAGCTTTTATTTTATCCCGCTTATATATATGGCCATTTCTTATACCAATAATTTTGAAATTATTAAACAAGCCGGAATCGTAACCCTAGGCTTGTTTGTAGGAATATCATCAATTGTATTTATCACCAAAAAAGATTTCTCTTTTATAAAAGCAGGCTTAAGTGTTGGTTTTTTTATTGCAATCGCACTTATTATTGCGGGTACTTTATTTGGTTTTAACTTAGGTTTGTGGTTTTCTATAGGAATGTGTGTTTTAGCCGCAGGTTCTATCTTATACCAAACTTCTAACTTGGTTAACAAATTTTCTACCGACGATTATATACCGGCTGCATTAGGCTTATTTGCTTCTTTAATGTTGTTGTTTTGGTATGTTTTACAGATTTTTATGTCGAGAGATTAAGAACCTGTAAAATTAATTTGAAGCTATTTCCCGCTTTCTGCACTCGCTTTTTTTAAGAAAAATAAAAAAGAGCTCAAACAAATGCTTCAATCGGGGCTAGGCATTTTTACACGATTGTATATTTAAATAAGATTAAATTATCGTCATGCTGAATTTGGTTCAGCATCGCATAAAAAGTAGAACTGTGGCAAATCAGGATGTGAACCTGAAATAAGTTCAGATTGACGAATTCTATTTATTATATTTTCTGTTATATTTTTTTTAGATAAAATTTAAACAGACTCTAAATTAAAAAACCTCACAGATTTTTAAATTCTGTGAGGTTTTTTTGTTTGATACAAAATGTTATTCGCTAAAAGAAAGTTTTAATTCAACATCATTTGTGCTCTTTTTAAAGAAGCTACCAAAACATCTATTTCTTCTTTGGTATTGTAAAAAGCAAATGACGCTCTTACCGTACCCGGAATACAATAAAAATTCATAATAGGCTGTGCACAATGATGCCCTGTACGAACAGCAACACCCAATTTATCTAAAATACTACCAATATCATAAGGATGAATTCCTTCGATATTAAATGATATTACAGATGCTTTATTAGTGGTTCCGTATATTTTTAAATTTTCTATTTTCTCTAATTCTTCCGTCCCGTATGCTAACAGTTCACTTTCTTGTTTTGCAATGTTTTCAAAGCCAATTTCATTCATATAATCTATGGCTGCTCCAAAAGCAATTCCTCCACAAATATTAGGTGTTCCTGCTTCAAATTTATGAGGCAAACCAGCATAAGTAGTTTTTTCGAAAGTTACGGTTTCAATCATCTCACCCCCTCCTTGATATGGCGGCAGTAAGTTTAATAACTCTTCTTTACCGTATAATAAACCAACACCTGTTGGGCCACACATTTTATGAGCAGAAGCTACATAAAAATCTACATCTAACTCCTGAACATCTGGTTTTATATGCGGTACCGCTTGTGCACCATCAATTAAAACATAAGCTCCAAATTTATGAGCTGCATGAATAATTTCCTTTATCGGATTTATGGTTCCTAATGCATTTGATACATGATTACAAAAAACCAATTTCGTTTTTGCATTTAATAACTCGTGATACACATCCATTCGTAATGAACCGTCTTCATCCATCGGAATCACTTTTAAAATCGCTCCTGTTTTTTCACAAAGCATTTGCCAAGGAACAATATTCGAGTGGTGTTCTAAAGCAGAAACGATAACTTCATCTCCCTCTTTTAACAAAGCTGCAAATCCTGAAGCTACAATATTAATACTATGCGTTGTACCTGCTGTTAAAATAATCTCGTACGACTGTTTTGCGTTAAAGTGCTTCTGAACTTTAAGACGTGCTTCTTCATACTTATCAGTTGCTTCCTGACTTAAAGTATGTACGCCTCTATGAATATTCGCATTGTAATTAGAGTAATAATCAACAATAGCATCAATAACCACTTGTGGCGTTTGTGAAGTTGCGCCATTATCAAAATACACTAATTTTTTTCCGTGTACCTCTCTATTAAGAATAGGAAAATCAGCTCTAATTTCGTCTACATTAAACATATAAAAATCATTATTTTAAACAAAGGTACTGCTTGCTTTTTCAAATACAAACATCAAACAATTAAATTCTTACATTTGCTAAAATTGTTTTATATGAAGAATTTAAAAAGAATACTCTTACTAGTTGTTGTAATATTAGTTGTGGCTGTTTATTTTAATTATCCGAAGTTAAATATTTTGGCGGGTTACTCTGCAAAAAACACTGCTTCCTCAGTTTTTTTAGCGGATAGAAGTTTAGCATTTACTGATGAAAACGACAATAATTTTTCTCCTATTAACTTAACTTCTGATGCTATAAATAAAGAAGAAAAATCGGCTACTGGTAGTGCTTTTGGTCTTTTAAAAAGAAAGGCTGTTTACAGAGAAGGTTTAGGTGCTGTTTTAATAAATGATAATTACGATGCTTCTAAAAAAACACTAGTTCCTAAACGTAGTAAACCTGATAATTCTACGCCGTTTCCGTATGGAAATGCTGATCAAAAAGATACGCTATTTTCAAATATTGATTATAAAAAGCTTAACGAAACTATTGATACTATTTTTAACGATGTAAATCAAACTCGTTCGGTTTTAGTTATCTATAAAGATCAAATTATTGCTGAAAAATATAGCGACGGATTTGATAAAAATTCTAAACAATTAGGTTGGTCGATGACCAAAAGTATTGCGAGTACTATTGTTGGAATTTTGCAATGCGAACGAAAATTATATGTGAATTCTGATAATTTATTTGAAGAGTGGAAAAATGATGAACGAAAAAACATTACGCTTCATAATTTACTACAAATGAATTCTGGTTTAGAATGGCTGGAAGATTACAATACAATTTCTGATGTTAGTAAAATGCTTTTTCTTGAAGAAGATATGACTAAAAGTCAAGTAAACAAACCTCTTGCAGGAAAACCTAACGAAACATGGAACTATTCTTCGGGAACCACCAATTTAATTTCAGGGTTAATTCGTAACCAATTTAACACGCATCAAGAATATTTAGATTTTTGGTACAGCGCGTTAATCGATAAAATTGGTATGAATTCTATGGTGATAGAAACCGATATGAGTGGTAATTATGTAGGCTCTTCTTATGGTTGGGCTACGGCAAGAGATTGGTCTAAACTTGGACTTTTATACTTGCATAATGGAGAATGGAATGGCGAGCATCTTTTTGATAAAGATTGGGTAGATTACGCTACAACTCCAACTCCTGGTTCTGACGGATGGTATGGTGCACAAATTTGGTTAAATGCAGGTAACAGGTATCCGGATGTGCCAAAAAACATGTATTCTTTTAATGGTTATAAAGGACAAAATGTATTTATCTTGCCAAACGAAAATTTAGTAGTCGTTCGTACAGGTCTTACCAAAAATGCCGATATGAATATTTTACTAAAAGGAATTATTTCTTCAATTAAAAAATAAACAATGAATCCATATTATTACGTACTTTCTGTAAACGGAATCCTCTTAGTATTCAGTATTCTTTTTTATATGTTTCCACCTAAAAAGATAAATGCTATTTATGGTTACCGAACCAATAGAGCCATGAAAAATGAGGTTGTTTGGCAGTTTGCTAATTCATACTTTAATAAACAATTCTTAATTTATTCTGCAATTTCACTTATTGCTTCATTAATATTGGCATATATAGCTAAAGAATTAACGTGGCAACCAATGGCTATTATGTTATTATCTTTAGCGGTATCTGTAATTAAAACAGAACAAGAAGTTAATAAGAATTTCAATGAAGAAGGAGAAAAAATAAAATAAAAAACACAGATCAATTAAACAAAAAACGTCCTTATAACTATATGTAAGAAGGACGTTTTTATATTTTGATAACTAAACTAGTTACTTTATATACTCTTCTTTTAATAAAGTAATATCATCAATAATTTTTTGCATATTCTCTTTTTTGGTTCCATCATACGAGCCTCTAATTTGTCCTTTTTTATCAATCAGAACAAAGTTTTCGGTATGCACCCAATCGTTTTCTCCGCCATCACCTTCATCTAAAACAGCAAAATAATGTTTACGAGCTAAATTATAAATGTGCTTTTTATCGCCTGTAGTAACATTCCATTTTCCGTCAATTACACCTTTCGCATCCGCATATTTTCTTAATTGAGGCACACTATCCATAACCGGAGTTACCGAATGTGATAAAAACATAATATCATCATCATTTTTATAATGTGTTTGTAATTCGCTCATATTATAAGCCATTACAATACAAATTGTTTGACAACGCGTAAAAAAGAAATCAGCTATATAAATTTTATCTTTATAATCGGCATTAGTAATTGTTTCTCCGTTTTGATTGATCAATTTAAAATCACCTATTTTATGATTTTTTGACTTTTTTCTAACAGAAACATCTACCAATCTTGGATTGATATCTGCTGGATTATAAACAGGTAACTTTTCTTCTACTTTTACCAAATGATAAAAAACAGGAATACCCACCGCACAAAAAGCAATTAAAAAAATGATGGTACTTTTTGATTTTTTAAAGAATTTTAAATCCATTTTAGTGTATTTTTTGCAAAAATACGACTAAAAACAAGGCTTATATATCTTATATCATAAAAGATTTGTTAAAACCAAACCTCATCTATACTACAAACTTTTACAGCTCTTATGAAAAACGTACATTTGTCCGATTTTAAATTTAGATATACACCTTTATGGAAATTTTAATAAAAGCATCACAATTTATTTTAAGCTTATCGCTTTTAATCGTTTTACACGAATTAGGGCATTTTATTCCTGCTAAAATATTTAAAACTAAAGTAGAAAAGTTCTATTTATTTTTCGATTATAAGTTTTCATTATTCAAAAAGAAAATAGGTGATACTGTTTATGGTATTGGTTGGATTCCGTTAGGAGGATATGTAAAAATATCTGGAATGATTGATGAAAGTATGGATACTGAGCAAATGGCATTACCACCACAACCTTGGGAATTTCGTTCTAAACCAGCATGGCAACGTTTAATAATTATGTTAGGTGGTGTAATTGTAAACTTTATTTTAGGTATCGTTATATACATTTGCTTAATGTATGCTTATGGTGAAAAATTTTTACCAAACGAAAGTTTAAAAGATGGTATTTGGGTACAAGATCAGTTAGGTAAAGATTTAGGTTTACAAACAGGTGATAAAATACTTTCTGTTGATGGTGAACAAATTCAGAAATTTAGAGAACTTCCTTTAGAGTTTATTAATGGAAATAATTATACTGTTGAAAGAAATGGTGTAAAAGTAGAAAAAGTAATTCCTGTTGATTTTATTTCTAAATTAATAGATCGCGGTAAAAATGCTGGTAGCTTTATCGCGCCAAGATATCCTTTCATAATTGCTGGTTTACAAAAAGACTCATTAAATGCTGATGCAAATATTCTTAAAAAAGATATTATCACTGCAATTAACGGACAAACAATAAAATATTACGATCAAGCAAAACCTATTTTAAAAAGCTTAAAAGGGCAAGACATTACTGTTACTTTAAAAAGAAATAAAGAGGTTTTAAACGTGCCTGTTAAAGTTTCTGAACACGGAAACTTAGGGGTTGTTTGGGGAGCTGCATCGTTACCTGATTTAGAAAAATTAGGATATTACGAATTAGCTGAGAAATCATATTCTTTTGGTGAAGCGATTCCTGCCGGAACAACAAAAGCATGGACTACCTTAACAAACTATATTAAGCAAATGAAAAAGGTTTTTAACCCGAGTACAGGTGCTTATAAAGGTTTAGGTGGATTTATTTCTATCGGTAGCGTATTTCCTGCTGAATTTAGCTGGCAATCTTTTTGGAACATCACCGCTTTCTTATCTATCATGTTAGGTTTTATGAATTTATTACCGATACCTGCTTTAGATGGTGGACACGTAGTATTTACCTTATGGGAAATGATTACCGGTAAAAAACCTGGCGACAAGTTTTTAGAGTATGCACAGTTAACAGGTTTTGTTTTACTTATTATTCTATTACTATTTGCTAACGGAAATGATATTTTTAGGTTATTCAAATAAGGAAACCTAAATTTTATAAAACAGAAAAGCATCGTAATTTTTACGATGCTTTTCTGTTTATATATCAGTAGTAAAATTACTTACTATAAAACTGTTTTCTTTTTAAAAAAGACTGATACGATTATTAAAAAATTAAACACTCTTATTTTATTGCTTAAAAAAACAACTCTTCAAGGTAAAAAAAACATATATAAAATTCTTTTTATTACGTTTTAAGCAACAAAAAAGCATCCTACCAAGTAGAATGCTTTTTTGTTTATCTAAGTAGTTAATCTACTATTTATTCATGTTTTCAGTGGCGCGTCTTTCTAGCTCGGCCTGAAATTCTTCCATTACTGGTTTTACAGTGCTTTCTGGTATTTCTGCTACCTTAATATACATTAAACCATCTATTGCGTTATTAAACTTAGGATCTACGTTAAAAGCAACCAAACGTGCATTTTGCTTCACATATTTCTTAATTAAAACAGGCATACGTAATGTTCCTGGTTCAATTTCATCAATAATCTTATCAAACTTCTGCATATCAGCTTCTGTAGAATCAAATACAAAATCTTTATCAGCATCCTTTAACTTTACTTTATATTCCTTTTTAGGATGAATGTACTGTGCAACATACGGGTCGTAGTAATGAGATTTCATAAACTCAATCATTAACGATTTAGAAAAGTCAGAAAACTGATTACTAATACTTACTCCGCCCATTAAATATTTATACTCTGGGTATCGTAATGTTGTATGCACAATTCCTTTCCATAATAAAAACAAAGGCATTGGTTTTTGTTGATAGCTTTTAGCTATAAAAGCCCTACCTAATTCAATTGTATTTTGCATCATCGGATACAACTCTGGCTCTATTCTAAATAAAGTATGAATATAAAAACCGTTAATTCCATGTTTTTTATAAATATCTTTACCTAGACCCATTCTATAAGAACCTACCAATTCATTTTGCACATTATCCCACAAGAAAAGGTGGTGATAATACCTGTCGAATTTATCTAAATCAATTGCTTTATTGGTTCCTTCACCTACTTCTCTGAAAGTAATTTCTCGTAATCGACCTATTTCATGTAAAAGATTTGGTATTTCTTTTGCACTTGCAAAAAACACTTCGTAATTCTTACTTTGTAACAGTCTACTTCCTTTTTCTCTTAGGTCGTTTACTTCTTTAATAAATAAATCAGGAACTCTTTGAGAGGTTATTTTACTTATTTTTTTAGGTATTTTTAAATTCTTGCTTGATAAAATTTTCTGTGAAGCTTTCTCAAACGGATTTGCCAACATATATGTTTTTCTTCTTATAAACTCATAAAAAGAAGGTATATCTTTATATTGTTCTTGGTCTTTTACCGAAATAGGTTTTCCTATTCTTACTTTTATTACTCTCTTTTTACTTGAAATTACTTCTGATGGAAGTTTAGCCGTTCTTAACGTACCGCTAATTTTAGATAACACGTAAAATAACGGACTGTTCTTAGCATGAAAATAAATAGGTATTACAGGCACTTTTGCTTTTTTAATTAAGCGCACAGCTCCTTCTTCCCAAGGTTTATCTACCATTAATTTTCCATCTCGGTAGGTAGAAACTTCTCCTGCTGGAAAAATACCTAATGGTTTTCCTTCACGTAAATGCAATAATGCTCCTTTAATACCTGCCACACTAGATTTTGCATCTTTTCGACTCTCGAAAGGATTTACAGGCATTATATAAGGCTTTAAAGGCTCTGCTCTGTGTAATAAAAAGTTGGCAATGATTTTATAGTCTGCTCTTTTTTCAACTAGTAATTTCAACAATAAAATACCGTCAATCCCTCCTAAGGGATGGTTAGATATTGTTATAAAAGGACCTGTTTTTGGAATTCTTTTAAAATCTTCTTCGGGTACTTCAAACTCAATTTTACAATCATCTAAAAGACCGTTTAAAAAATCTAAATCCGATTTATCCTTATTATTATCATACAATCTGTTAACCGCAGAAATACGTAAAATTTTCATCAACGTCCAACCCAAAAAAGTTCCGGCAGCACCGAACTTATCAACTCCAATAACTTTAGCAATTTCTTTTGATGTAACTAATCCCATTAATTCAAATTTGGCATAAATGCAAATATAACTGAATTTTGCGATATTTTCATTTTTTATTGTATTACCAACTGCGCTGTCTCAGTATTAATCTGACTAATAATCGATTTTCCTTTTTTTCTTATTTCTTTTATTGCTTCTTCATTAAAATGACGAATAGTATAAAGAGTTACCTCTTTATAAGATTTTATATTAAATTTTGTCTTTAAATCGCTATAAAAAGCATCAAAGTTGTTGTACTTATCATCAACACAAACCGAAAAACTGATTGCTGAATTCTGAATTAGATTTACTTTCAACTTATAATTATCTAGTTTTTTAAAAATATCACTAATATTACTCTCTACCATAAAAGAGAAATCTTTTGCTGATATCGAAACCAAAATCTGATTTTTTTTCACAATAAAACAAGGAACTTCGGGTGTGATTTTATTTCCTCTACCAACACAAGTTCCTTTATTAGAAAGATCATCAAAAGAACGAACAAATAACGGAATGTCTTTTTGTTCTAATGGCTGAATTGTTTTTGGATGAATTACCGATGCTCCATAAAAAGCCATTTCTATAGCTTCGGTATACGAAATTTCATGTAATAATTCTGTTTTAGTAAATACACGAGGGTCTGCATTTAAAACTCCATCAACATCTTTCCAAATCGTAACACTTTCGGCATCTAAACAATAAGCAAAAATTCCTGCGGTATAATCAGAACCTTCTCTTCCTAAGGTTGTTGTTTCTACACCAACACTACCAATAAAACCCTGAGTTATATTTAATTGTGAAGTAGCTACATTTTCTTTAATTATCTTCTCTGTTAATTCCCAATTAACTTTTGCATCTCTATAATTAACATCTGTTTTTATATAATCTCTTACATCTAAAAACTTATTGTTTATTCCAATTTCTAATAAATATGCACTTACGATATTTGTAGATAATAACTCACCATACCCAATCATTTGATCGTATACATAATTGTATTCTTGTGATTTATTTCGAGCCATAAAACCGCTTAAATCACCTAATAAAGAATCTACTTTATTATAAATTTGATGATTTTTTGGAAATAAGTCTTCAATAATTTTTTTATGAAAATCTTCAACAAAATCTATAGTGCTTTTTAGATTTTCTTTTTTATAAAAATACGCATCTATAATTTTCTCAAAAGCGTTTGTCATTTTCCCCATAGCAGAAATAACAATCAATACACCATTTATACCTTCTTGTTGTAAAACACGACTTACATTTTTTACTCCATCAGCGTCTTTTACCGATGCACCACCAAACTTAAATATTCTCATTGCAAAATTGTGTTAAGCTTTGTTCATTCATATGGCAAACTCTCCACTGGTCATATACTGTTGCGCCTGTGTTTTTATAAAACTCTATCGCATTTACATTCCAGTCTAACACCTCCCAAGCAACTCTTTTAAAGCTGTTTTCTTGTGCATATTTCATAATTGAAGTATATAATTTTTTTCCTGCTCCTATTCCTCTTTTAGCTTCAGTAACCATTAAATCTTCTAAATGAAGTGTTTTTCCTTTCCATGTAGAATAACGCTCATAAAAAAGTGCCATTCCTACAATTGTACCATCTAACTCTTCTGCTACGAACGTTTTAAATTTAGGTTTATTTGAAAATCCATCACGAATTATATCATCAACAGTAATTTCTACCGCATTAGGTTCTTTTTCAAAAACAGCTAATTCAACAATTAAATTAAGTATTGATGCCGCATCTTTTTTTTCTCCTGATCTAACTTTAAAACTCATTATAAAAATTTTTGTGTAAAGATAATTTTTATAATATTCCTTTAAAACAAATAGGAAATTAAAACACATCGTATGTTTTTGTTAAAAATTTTAAAATACTAAATCGTTGTAGAAACGTAAAAAAGTTGGCATCTTTGTACACAACACAAAAATTCGACATGAATAACAAGCACATGACTCTTGGAGAGTTTATTATTGGAAATCAAAGAGATTTTAAATATTCTTCGGGAGAGCTATCTCGTTTAATAAACTCTATACGACTGGCTGCCAAAGTGGTAAACCACGAAATTAGAAAAGCAGGGTTAGTTGATATTACAGGCGCTGCCGGTGATGTTAATATTCAAGGTGAAGCACAGCAAAAACTAGATGTTTTAGCGAATGATCTTTTTAAACAAACGCTAATTAACCGTGAAATTGTTTGTGGTATTGCGAGTGAAGAAGAAGATGATTTTGTAATTGTTGAAGGTCAAAGTAAAACAAACGAAAATAAATACGTTTTATTGATGGATCCTTTAGATGGTTCATCTAATATTGATGTAAATGTATCTGTTGGAACCATTTTTTCTATTTACAGAAGAGTTTCTCCAGACGGTACACCGGTAACCAAAGAAGATTTTTTACAAAAAGGAAGCGAACAAGTAGCCGCAGGTTATGTTGCTTACGGTACCTCTACAATGCTAGTTTTTACAACTGGTAATGGAGTAAACGGGTTTACATTAAATCCAGCTATCGGTACTTTTTACTTATCTCATCCAAATATGCAATTTCCTGAAATTGGTAAAATATACTCAGTAAGCGAAGGGTATTTTACGTATTTTCAAGAAGGAATGAAGCGTTTTTTAATTCACTGTAAAGAATTAAACGAAGCTGATAACAGGCCTTATACCGCTCGTTACGTGGGTTCATTAGTTACCGATTTTCATAGAAACATGATTAAAGGTGGAATTTACGTATATCCATCAACAAAAATAACACCTAACGGTAAATTACGTTTATTATACGAATGTAACCCTATGGCATTTATATGTGAGCAAGCTGGTGGTAAAGCAACTGATGGTTTTACAAGAATAATGGATATCAACCCAACCGAATTACACCAACGTGTTCCTTTTTATTGTGGTAGTAAACAAATGGTAGAAAAAGCCGAAGGATTTATGAATGAGTTTTCTGCCGATGAAAAACCAACTTACTAAAGAATAACTATTATTTATACCTAAATAAATTATCGATAAGGCAAACAGTTGTTTGCCTTATTTTTTTGGGTTAAATTTACAATTATATTAATGAATTATTAACTTATTAAAAAACATACAATTATGGCTTTTGACTTACCGAAATTAGGATATGCATATGATGCATTAGAACCAAATATAGATGCTAAAACTATGGAAATTCACCATAGCAAACACCATAACGGATATACTACAAAATTAAATGCTGCTGTTGCTGGTACTGATTTAGAAGGAAAATCTATTGAAGATATTCTTGCTAATTTAGATATGAGTAATGGTGCAGTTCGTAATAATGGAGGTGGATTTTACAATCACTCTTTATTCTGGACAGTAATGAATCCAGAAGATAGAGGTTATTTATCAGGAGATTTAAAAGATGCTATTGAAGCTGAATTTGGATCTAAAGATGCTTTTATCGAAGCTTTTTCTAAGGCTGCTGCAACTCAGTTTGGCTCAGGATGGGCTTGGTTATGTGTGCATCCAGGTGGAAAAGTAGAAGTTTGTTCTACTCCAAACCAAGACAACCCATTAATGCCAGGTGTAACTTGTGGCGGAACTCCAATTTTAGGATTAGATGTTTGGGAACATGCTTATTACTTAAACTACCAAAACCGTCGTCCTGATTATATTGATGCTTTCTTTAAAGTAATTAACTGGAACGAGGTTGAAAAAAGATATGCTGACGCTAAATAGTAACCTTGTTACTTTTTACAGTTCACGCTTATAAAAAAATCCGAAGTTTAAAAACTTCGGATTTTTTATTGCTTATATATTTAACGCTCAAACTATTTTAAAAGAGCTTGCTCTAAATCAGCAATTAAATCTGTTATATCCTCTATCCCAACACTCAAACGGATAAGAGAATCTGTAATTCCTATTTTTAAACGCGCTTCTTCTGGTATAGATCCGTGCGACATTGTTACAGGGTGATTTACCAAACTTTCTACACCGCCTAAAGATTCTGCCAATGTAAATAATTTAGTATTCTCTAGAAACGTAAAAGCTGCCTGTTTACTTTCATCCTTTAAACGGAAAGAAACCATTCCGCCAAAACCATCCATTTGTTTTTTTGCGATATCATGGTTTGGATGATTCGCTAAACCTGGATAATAAACATCACTTACTTTTGGGTGTTTCACTAAATATGCTGCTATAGCTTTACCGTTTTCACAATGACGCTGCATGCGTAAATGCAATGTTTTAATACCTCTTAAAGCTAAAAATGAATCCATCGGGCCTGCGATAGCACCAGCAGCAAATTGTATAAAATGTAACTCTTCTGCCAACTTAGCGTCTTTAACCATTAGGGCTCCCATTATTAAATCGGAATGCCCGCCTAAGTATTTTGTTGCTGAATGCATTGTTATATCTGCACCTAAATCTAAAGGACGTTGTAAATATGGTGTTGCAAATGTATTATCAACACCTACTAAAATAGTAGGTTTTTTTGATTTTACAGCTTTGGTTATCAATGCTATGTCTGCTATTTTCATTAACGGATTAGTTGGTGTTTCTAACCAAACTAACTTGGTGTTTTCTGATATTGCATTTGTTATATTTTCAACAATATCTGTATCAACAAACTTAAATTTTAAGCCATATTTCTCAAACATTCTAGTAAATAATCGATACGTTCCGCCATATAAATCATCACCTGCAATAACCTCATCACCGGGGTTTAAGGTTCTTAAAACACAATCGATTGCTGCTAAACCTGATGAAAAAGCAAAACCGTGTGTTCCGTTTTCTAACGAAGCAAAAGCTTTTTCGAGCGCAGTTCGTGACGGATTTTCTCCTCTAGAGTATCCATAACCTTTATTAATACCTGGGCTAGATTGCGCATATGTAGAGGTTTGAAAAATAGGTGGCATTACAGCACCTGTAGCCTCTTCATGCTCCTGACCGCCGTGTATTGTTTTTGTGTTGAATTTCATCTTTATCTAAATTTAAAAACAAATTCTTAATTAAATCAATAAGTATTTACACTAACTTTAATAAAGCCATTATAGTTCCTAAATGAATTCCTTCATGTAAGTTATTAAAAGAAATTGCTGATTCAATAGAGTCTAACGTAAAACCAAGGCTTGTTTCATACTCATTAAATTCAGTAAAAATTCCAGCTTCATAATCTTCCTGCAACGCATCTGGCAATCCTACTAATAATTCTTTAACTTCTTCAAAATCTTCTTCTGAAAATGTTTCTGTTGGTAAAGTTCCTTTTTTGTAAGTTTCTATTAACTCATCAGAAGCCAAACAGTTTAAGCCCGATAATTTATAATTCAATAATTGCTGTGTTACTACCAAATGAGCAACATTCCATGCAATATTATTTTTAAATCCTTCAGGAATTTTATGTAATTGCTCTATTGATAAATGATCGATTTTTTTTAAAACTAATTCTCTCGATTTTTTTAAAATTTCAAATTGCGTATTCATTATTCTACTTATTTTAGCGTACATCAAAGATAATTATTAAACCATGAAGAAAGTATATTTTTTACAAACTTGTGATACTTGCCGACGTATATTAAAAGAAGTAAATATTGACGGATTTGAAAAGCATGAAATAAAAACAAATGCTGTAACTATTAATCAGCTAGAAGAAATGAGAAAGCTAACAGATAGCTATGAAAGTTTGTTTAATAAAAGAGCTAGGTTATACAAAGAACGAGATTTAAAGAACAAAACAATTACCGAAGACGAGTACAAACAGTTTATTTTAGAAGAATATACTTTTTTAAAGCGTCCTGTTTTTATAGTTGATGATAAAATTTTTATTGGAAATAGTAAAAAAGTCATCGAAGCGCTAAAAGAAGTAGTCAATTAAAAAAACACTTAGTAAACTAAAAAAAGCTTCAAAATCTTACGATTAAGAAGCTTTTTTGTTGGCCTACAAGGACTCGAACCTTGAATGTCGGTACCAAAAACCGGTGTGTTACCAATTACACCATAGGCCAATAAGTTATTTACAAATATAAAAACAATGTTTTAAAATTAAAACAGAATAATCAGTTTTTATAAGAAATCCTCACGAACTTCGTAAGGATTAAGTTGGCCTACAAGGACTCGAACCTTGAATGTCGGTACCAAAAACCGGTGTGTTAC
>NZ_JAQJCU010000018.1:0-40589 GCF_029125915.1 Tenacibaculum bernardetii | reverse complement strand
GTAATGACGTATAGAATTCGTCATTGCAAACAAAGTGAAGCAATCTCTATTTCAATAAAATAAACTTTCCTAAAACTACTCTTTATTGTTTTGATATGATACATTACTTCACCATTTTTCCTCATAATAATATTTCATTTTGTATTTTTACTTTATGGATATAATTATTATTACAGGTGGTAGCAAAGGAATCGGAAAAGCATTGGCTAATAAATATGCTACAGAAAACTACAAAGTATATTCTTTGGCTAGAACATCTTCTGATTTAGCAAACGTAACAAATATTAATATAGACTTATCGAATCTTACAGAAACAGAAAACACTTTTAGTACTCTTTTAGAAGAAATTGTTAATACCAATATTTCCTCAATTACTTTAATTAATAATGCTGGACGTTTAGGTAAAATATCTAATCTAGAAAATTTAAAACCTATCGATATTTCCAAAACAATTCAGTTAAATACTACTACTCCAATTATACTATCTAGCCTATTTATCAAAATAACAGAACAATTAAGTTGTAAAAAACAGATTATTAATATTTCTTCCGGAGCTGCGAAAAGTCCATATCAAGGTTGGTCTATTTACTGCACGTCAAAAGCTGCAATTGACATGATGACTAAAGCTATTGCTACGGAACAAATTGAAGTAAAAAACGGTGTAAAATGTAATGCTATATATCCTGGCGTTGTAGACACCAACATGCAATCAGAAATTAGAAGTACTAATAAAACTGACTTTAATAGCTTACAACGTTTTGTTGATTTAAAAGAAAATAACGAATTATATACGCCTGAATTTGTAGCTGAAATTATTTACAAAGTAGATACCGAAAACCAATTAAAAAGCGGAGATATTGTTGATATTAGAGATTTTTAATAAGCATCTACATCAATAATAAAACGGATTGGTCTAAAATCTTTTATCCCTTCAAATGTATTTCTTACTTTTTGCAGTTGCTCTTTTGTTTTTGCCAACGATTGTTTTGGCGGAATTTTTATAATCAAGTTTTTAATATACAAATTACGAACACGAGAAACTGCCGGAGCTGTTGGACCCAATACATTATCCTGAAAAACAATTTGTAATGATTTTGCCAACCAGTTTACGCCGTTTTCTACACGATTGTAATCTTTGTGTTTCAACGTAATTTTTATCAATCGAAAATATGGCGGATATTTAAATTGCCAACGTTCTTGTAGTTGCTCCTTATACATCTCAGCATAATTTGTGGAAGAGACCTGCTGTAAAATTTGATGATACGGGTTATACGTTTGTATCGCAACCTTACCTTGCTTTTTGCTTCGTCCTGCCCTACCCGATACTTGTACCATTAATTGATAAGCTCTTTCGTGTGCTCTAAAATCTGGGAAATTCAACATCGAATCGGCACTTAAAACGCCTACTAACGATACGTTTTCAAAATCTAATCCTTTCGATAACATTTGTGTACCAACTAAAATATCAATTTCCTGGGCCTCAAAAGCACCAATTATTTTTTGATATCCATATTTACCACGTGTCGTATCTAAATCCATTCTTCCGATTTTATACTTCGGAAAAAGTTCTTTTAATTCTAATTCAATCTGTTCGGTTCCAAACCCTTTAGTATCTAGAGTTGCGCTACCACAAGCACCGCAACTATTTGGCATTGAACGTTGATAGTGGCAGTAATGACATTTTAATTCACGTCGGAATTTATGAAACGTTAAACTCACGTCACAATTTGGACATTCGGGAGAAACACCGCAAGTTGTACACTCTACGACAGGTGAAAATCCACGTCGGTTTTGAAATAAAATCACCTGTTCTTTTTCTTCTAACGCCTCCGTTATCATTTTTAACAATCGGTCAGAAAAATGACCTTTCATTTCCTTTTTTCGATGTTTTTCTTTTACATCAATCAACTCAATTTTTGGTAATTGAATATTCCCAAAACGTCTTGTTAATTCTACAAAACCATACTTATTTTGTTTCGCGTTATAATAACTCTCTAAAGACGGCGTTGCAGAGCCTAACAATACTTTTGCTTTATGTAAATGACCTAAAACTACCGCTGCATCTCGTGCATTATAACGTGGCGAAGGCTCGAATTGTTTGTACGAACTTTCGTGTTCTTCATCAACAACTATTAACCCTAAGTTAGAAAAAGGTAAAAACCCTGATGATCTTGCACCTAATATTATTTGTGCTTTCGGCTTATTCTCTAACACGTTATTCCAAACTTCTACCCTTTCATTCATAGAGTATTTTGAGTGGAATACTGATATAAAGCTTCCAAAATAACGCTGTAAACGCGTAATTATTTGTGTTGTTAAAGCTATTTCGGGTAATAAAAACAATACTTGCTTGCCTTCCGCTATAACCTCTTTTATCAGTTTTACATATATTTCTGTTTTCCCTGAACCGGTAACTCCGTGTAAAAGTGTTACATTTTGAGTTTCAAAAGAAGTTTTTATTTCATTAAAAGATTGCTGCTGAAATTCGTTCAGTTCTTTTATTTCATTGGTTTCACCTTTAAAATTAATTCGATCTGTTTGAATTTCATAAAACTCGAAAATCTCTTTATCCACCAATGCTTTTAAAACTGCTGATGAAGTGCCCGATTTATCTTCTAATTCCTTACTCTTTATTGGTTTTTTAGAAACTGATAATTGAAAATAAGTCAATACAGCTTCTCGTTGTTTTTTTGCTCTAGAAAGCTCTTCTAACAAATTCTGCAAAGCTTCGTTTGAGGTATATTTCGAATTTAAACGAACATACTTGACTAATTTCGGTTTATATGTTTCGTAAATTTCCTCTTTAATAAAAGCGGCTTCTTTGTTTATCAATCCATCGATAATTGGCAAAACTGTTTTCTTACCTAAAATATCTGCTACCTGGTGAATAGTTATTTGCGAATGATGCTGTAGTGCTTCAAAAATTAAAAACTCTGAATCTGTTAAACTTGTTTCATCAGTAAAAGTTTCGTTTTTGTAAATAATCGTTTCACTTTCCAATAAAAAAGCAGATGGTAATGCTGCTCTGTAAACATCTCCTAAAGAACACATATAATAACTAGAAATCCATTCCCAATGTTTTAATTGACGCTCCGTTACAATAGGTTTTTCATCTAAAATTTGATGAATGTCTTTTGCCTCGTATAATTCTGGTGCATTTTGATGAATGTTAAACACCAAAGCAGTGTAAATTTTACTTTTACCAAAAGAAACAGCTACTCGCATTCCTTTTTTCAGGAATGAAAACTCTGCCTCATTTACCGAATATGTAAATGTTTTTTTTAACGGAATTGGTAATATGACGTCGATGAAATATGGTGTCACTTCGAGTAATTTTATGATTGAAATGAATAAAGTTATATCGAGAAGTTTTTTTTCAGTTCTCTATATAATTTTAATTTTCTCTTATCTGTTCAAATAAATTTTACTCGAACTGACAAAATCAAAACTACACAAAAATCACTACATTGTAAACAGAAAAATAAAGGTATTTATGACTTCATTAGAATGGAAAGCAAAAGGAAATATTATTAGAGTTAATAATCGAGATATTTTTGTTATTGATGAAGGAAATCATGAGAATACATTAATCATTTTACATGGATACCCAACATCTTCTTTTGATTATTATAAAGCGTTGCCTTATTTAACTAAAAAATATCGAGTGATTATTCACGATCATTTAGGCTTTGGTTTTTCAGACAAACCTTTAAATTATTCGTATTCTTTAATTGAACAAGCCGATATCGCTTTACTTTTATGGAAAAAACTAGCTTTACAAAACATAACTCTATTAGCACACGATTACGGAACAAGTATTGCTACCGAAATTATTGCGCGTGCCAATATAAATCAAGCAAATATTACGATAGATAAATTGATTTTATGTAACGGAAGCATGCATATTGAATTGGCTAAACTAAGAACGATTCAGAAATTATTAAAAAATAAAATTACAGGAAAATGGGTTGCTAAATTGGCGAATCAAGCTCTTTTTAATCGAAATATAAAGAATATATATTTTGATAAATCTAAAGTTTCTAAATCCGAGTTAAACGAAATGTGGTTTCAAATTAATTATAATAATGGTCGGAATGTGATTCACTTATTAAGTAATTATATTAACGAGCGTTATTATTTTTGGCATCGTTGGATTGGTGCTTTAACACAAACCAACATCGAAACAAAAATTGTATGGGCAACACACGACCCTATTGCCGTAAAAGAAATTGCTGAGTTGTTGCATAAAGAAATACCTAACAATACATTATTATGGCTACAAAACACAGGACATTTCCCTATGTTAGAAAAACCAAAAGAATGGAGTGAATTGGTTTTAAAAGACGAAATTATTTAGCTTTTAAATGAAATTTATTTATGATTACCCGTTATTAACGATAGACTGAATACGTCAACCTGAACTTGTTTCAGGTTCTCTTAACAAACGACAAGCTTCATGTCAGATGTGATTCCGAAATAAATTCGGAATGATGCTAAAAAAAGAAATATGACTTAAATTAACTAATATACTCTAAGTACAATGCTTCTACTTTAGTTCTTGCCCAAGGAGTAGTTCTTAAAAACTTTAAACCAGATTTGTAAGTAGGATTATTTTTAAACGCATTTATCTTTAAAATTTCACCTAATTCTTCCCAACCATATTCTAAATATAATTCTTCTAGCATGGTGGCTAATTTTATTCCGTGAAGCGGATTATTTGGTTGTTCTTGGCTCATAATATATTAAAAAACACAAAAGTAAAGTTTCTACTTGATTAATTCGTCTAATAATTCTCTAACTTTAGTACTATTCCAATTAGCTGGTCCTTTTTTATCGGTAACAATGTTTCCTTTTTTATCAATAATAAAAGTAGCAGGAATCGAATTACTTTTTAATTGCCCAGGAACTTTACTCAAGGTATTATAAGTAGGTAAATTATAACTATTTTTAATGTAAAAATCATCAATAACAGTCCAGTTTTCATTACTTACAAAAACAAAGGTTACTTTGTCTTTATAATCATCATATAATTTTTGAATACTTGGCATTTCTGCAATACAAGGAGGACACCAAGTTGCCCAAAAATTTATGAAGACAACCTTATTTTTGGTTTCATTAAAATCAATATTCGCCGTATTTAATCCTTTTAAGTTCCAGTTATAATCCGTTAATTTTTCTTGCTTATCATCAGTAATAACCGAAGGCGAAAAAGAAATCAACCGTATAAAATATACTTTCGTTGGCGGATATAACAATAAACCGATTATAATTACAAATACAATATTAGAAATCGTTTTTTTACTAAACTTCATTACTACTTATTTAAAGCTTATCAAATGTACTACTCTTCTTGATAATTTACTTCTTAAAATATTAAATTGAATGACACTATTTGTTTGTCATATTTTCGATATTTTAGCAGTACTTTTTATAAAACAAACAACTTTAAAATGAAAAATACTGCATTAACACATATTCATGAAGCTTTAGGCGCTAAAATAGTTCCGTTTGCGGGTTACAACATGCCTGTACAATACGAGGGTGTAAATATAGAACACGAAACCGTAAGAAAAGGTGTGGGTGTTTTTGATGTAAGTCACATGGGTGAATTTTTCTTAAAAGGAGAAAATGCTTTGGCTTTAATTCAGAAAATAGCCTCTAATGACGCTTCTAAATTAGTTCCTGGAAAAGCACAATATAGTTGTATGCCAAATGCAGATGGAGGAATAGTAGATGATTTAATCATTTACATGATTGCCAAGAACGAATATATGCTAGTAGTAAATGCTTCTAATATTGAAAAAGATTGGAACTGGATTTCTAAACACAACGATTTAAAAGTTGAAATGGAAGATCGTTCTGATGATTGGTCTTTATTAGCTATTCAAGGTCCAAAAGCTGTTGAAGCTATGCAATCGTTAACTTCAGTAAACTTATCTACTATTAAGTTTTATACTTTCGAAATTACTGATTTTGCAGGAATTCCAAACGTAGTTGTATCAGCAACAGGTTACACTGGTTCTGGCGGATTTGAAATTTATGTTAAAAACAAAGATGTAGAACAACTTTGGAAAAAAGTTTTTGAAGCTGGTGCTGATTGGGAAATTAAACCTATTGGTTTAGCAGCTCGTGACACTTTACGCTTAGAAATGGGATATTGTCTATATGGTAATGATATTGATGATACTACTTCTCCTTTAGAAGCTGGTTTAGGTTGGATAACCAAGTTTACCAAAGACTTTGTAAATGCCGAAGCTTTAAAAGCACAAAAAGAAGCCGGTGTTACTAAAAAATTAGTAGCCTTTGAATTAACAGAACGCGGTGTTCCTCGTCATGATTATGAAATAGTTGATGCTGATGGAAATAATATAGGTAGAGTTACCTCTGGTACAATGAGTCCTTCTTTAGGAATAGGAATTGGCTTAGGATATGTAACGAAAGAACTTTCTAAAGTAGATTCTGAAATTTTTATTCAGATTCGTAAAAAACAAATTCCTGCAAAGGTGGTTAAATTACCTTTTTACAAAGGATAGTTTTAAATAAATAGCATAAAAAAAGCAACTCAAATGAGTTGCTTTTTTTATAGGAAGTAACTACTATTAATTCTTTCCGTTTTTAGATTCTTCTTTAGAAACTTTATTCCATATTTTAATTTCATCGGTTGCTGTAACTCCCTCTAAAACTTCAACATTTACTCCGTCAGACAATCCTAATTTAACATCTTTCTTTTCATATTCTTGATCACCAGTTTTAATTTCAATATATGGCTTTTCAGTTTTTCTGTCGAATTGTAATAATGCTTCTTTAATAGATAAAACACTATCTCTTCTAGCTAAAACAATTTCGGCATTTGCACTATAACCTGCTCTAATAAAGTGAGAATCATCTAAAGTTACATCTGCTTTAATTTTAAATTGAACTGCTCCTCCTTCATCTGTTCCTTTTGGAGCGATAAAGTTTAATACTGCTGGGAATTTTTTATCTTCAATAGCACCTAAAGCTACTTCAATTTTTGTTCCTTTTACTAATTTACCAACTTCTGATTCATCAACCTGACCTTCAAAAATCATTTTAGTCATATCTGCAATACGAGCAATCGTAGTACCGGCGTTAAAATCGTTTGTTTGTGTTACTTGATATCCTTTTTTAACAGGAATCTCTACAATCATACCATCAGTAGTAGCTCTAATACTTGTGTTTGCTGCACTTCCTAAACCTGATGTGGTACCTTTTTTAATGATATCCATATCTGATTGTGCATTTGCTAAGTTTTGCTTTGAATTGTTAAAACTTAATTCAGAGTTTTCAAATTGTTGACGAGATATTACTCCCTTATTAAAAAGACTCTTATCTCTATCAAACTGATTTTTAGCATTATTAAATGACAATTTTGCATTTTTAACAATACCATTTGCTCTGTTTAAAGAAGCAACGTTTGGCACTACTCTTACAGTTGCAATTAAATCTCCTGACTTAACAATTGCACCTTCTATAACGGCTATTTTATCAATAATTCCTGCAATTTGAGGTTTTATTTCAACCTCTTCTAAAGGAACTACTTTACCTGTAGCAACACTCTTTTTAACAATTGTAGCTTTAAAAGCTTTTTCTGTTTTATACTCTATTGGTGAAGCGCTATTCTTCTTTCCAAACCATATTAACACTAGTACTAATGCTAACGCAATTCCGCCAAAGATGATTACTTTTTTCATTTTTATCTATTTATATTCTTGTTAATTGATTTTTTTTATTCTTCTCTTAATGCTTCAATTGGCTGTATAACTGTAGCCATGTATGCTGGTATAAATCCTATAAATGTACCTAGTATTATTAAAACTGCATATGCAATTAATACGATTGGTATGTTTACTGTTGGATTTGTTAAAATATCTGCTTTATCAATTAGCATTAAAATTAAACCACCTGCAATGATACCTAATGATCCTGCTAATAATGTTAAGAAAATTGATTCTAATATAATTTGCTGACGAATCATAATAGGTGTTGCACCTAATGCTCTTCGAATACCAATTTCTTTTGTACGTTCCTTAACTGTAATTAATAAAATATTACCAATCGCAAATACTCCTGCAATTAATGTTGCAATACCAACGAACCAAGTTAAAAACTGCATTCCTGTTAAAAAACCTGTTACTTTGGCTATTTCTTTTCCTAAATTAAAGCCGTTAAAAGCACGGCTATCATCAGGGTGAATTTTGTGAATACTTTTTAATAACCCTTTAACATCTGTTTCTACTTGTTCGATATCAAAACCTTCTTTACCGGTTATCATCATCCATTGAAACTTGTTACCCGAATTGTAAACCAAGCGGAAAGTGCTAAACGGAATATGTACAGTGTTACCTCTTCCTCCTATTCTACCTGGCTTGTATACGCCAATAACTTTATAACCAATATTGTTTACTTTTAAATAAGTACCTAAAACCTCTTCATTTTTATCGAATAACTGCTCGTAAACATCGTCGCTAATTACACAAACTTTTTTATTTTCGTTAATATCATTCTGATTGATAAAACGACCTTCAATTAAGTTTTTCTTTTGAACTTTATCTAATAACGGGTAATCTCCGAAAATAGTTAGGTTTGCTGTTTTTATTCCGTTTACTACCAAACCTCCGGTAGCATTTCTTGGCACAACAAATTCTATACCTTTAACTTCGGTTTTAATTTTTTCAACATCGCTTGTTGTTAATTGTATTTGCCTACCTTCCTGAAAACCTTTAAAAGCTTTTGATGTTCTACCACCAGCCATAAAAACACTGTTGGTTGCAAAATCACCAAACATACTATTAAAACCATTTTCAATTCCTTTGGCAGCACCTAACAATCCTACAAGAAGTAGAATTCCCCAAAAGGCTCCAAAAATTGTAATTGCAGTTCTGGTTTTATTTTTACGAATACTTTCGTAAATTTCTTGCCATACATCTTTATCAAATAGAAATTTCATAATTAATCTGCTCTTAAGGCTACTATTGGTTTAATTTGTGCTGCTTTTTTTGCTGGTAAATAACCTGCAATCACTCCTGCTAATATCAATGTTATGGTAGCTCCCACTACAACTGGTTTCGATACCCCTGGATTTAGAATAAAATATTGTTCTAAACTTGGTCCGGTAATTTCTAAAATACCTACTCCTATTACCAATCCTAAATATCCTGCCAAAGCGGTTATTAAAATAGCTTCTAACATAATCATTGTTATAATAGAACTTGGTTTTGCTCCTATGGCTTTTCTAATTCCTAGTTCTTTAGTACGTTCTTTTACAACGTATACCATAATGTTACTTATACCTACAACACCAGCAATTAGAGTTCCTAAACCAATTATTAAAATTAAAATACCTAAACCAACCATCATACTAGACACCTCTTTGTTATCTGATGCGTAATTGTTGACTCTAATTCCTCTTTGATCGTTTGGATCTATTTCGTGTTTTTTCTTTAATTCACGAAGCATTTTGTTTCCGAACGCGATAGCCTCATCAATACTTAATTTTGGGTTGTACGTTAATCCGAAGTCGCCAATATGATCGTTATTACCATAAATTTGCTGCATAGTAGTAAATGGTGTGTAAATATAACGCTCATCACTATCGCCTCCTGGATCAGAAAAAACACCGATAACTTTATACATTATTCCGCCAATATTTAATTGCTTACCAAAAGCACTTAATTGACCGAATAAATCTTTTTCAACCATACGACCGATAACAATTACTTTCGATCTTTCGTTTAAATCTCTAAAGTTTAAAAAACGTCCTTCTGTTATTTCGGCTGATTCTAATATGTCATATTGCGGATATACACCTCTAATGGTATAATTGTCTTCTTCCGTTTTATAAACAACTTTTGAGCTTCTTTGTATACGCGGACTAATCATTTGAATTTTATCAGAATACTCTTCCTTTAAAAAATCAAAATCATCATTTTTAAATTGAATTCTTCGTCCAACCTGGTGTCCTTTATATGCTTTAGTTGTGCTGTTTGAACTGATGTAAATTGAATTAATTGCATCTGAAGCAAACTGTTCTTTAAAAGTGTTTTGAAGTCCGTTACCAATACCAAAAAGTAAGGTAAATAGTAAAATTGCAAAGGCAACCGTAAAACCCGATAATATAGATCGTAGTTTATTTTTGCTGATGCTTTGAAAAATTTCTCTCCAAGTATCTATATCAAACATAATTAAATTGCTTTTGCTTTGGTGTATTCATCACTTATAATCACACCGTCTTTTAAACGTACAATTCTATTAGTTTGTTCTGCAACTTCCTCTTCGTGTGTAATTACAAAAACAGTCATTCCTTCATCATTAATTTCTTGTAATAAACCCATTACAGAATCTGTTGTAGATGAATCTAATGCTCCTGTTGGTTCATCGGCTAAAACCACCTTTGGTTTTGTAGCTAAAGCTCTTGCAATAGCAACACGTTGTTTCTGACCTCCCGAAAGCTCGTTTGGTAAATGGTGTGCCCAATCTTTTAAACCTACTTTTTCTAGGTAACTTAATGCAATTTCTAAACGTTCTTTTCTAGCAACTCCTTTATAATATAAAGGTAAAGCAACGTTTTCTAATGCTGTTTTGTATGATATTAAGTTAAATGATTGAAAAATGAATCCTAAGAACTTATTACGTAAGATTGCTGCTTTTTTCTCATTTAAATTTTCAATTAATTCTCCGTTTAAATAATACTTACCTTCATCGTGTGTATCTAATAAACCTACAATGTTTAATAAGGTTGATTTTCCTGATCCAGAAGAACCCATAATCGAAACAAATTCACCTTCTTTTATGTGTAAATCTAATCCTTTTAAAACATGAAGTGAGTCTTTACCTATTGGATAGGATTTGTGTAGGTTTTCTATTCGAATCATTGCTTGGTTAATTTTATAAAAATCTAAATTAAATACTGATAATTAGCTTATTACTAATTTTATGTTAAATCACTATTTACTTTCTTACAAGACGCCTAATTTTGAATTATGTTACAAAATATTACATTATTTTTAAATTTAATTATAATAAATACACGTAAATGATTGATTTACCAAAGGATAAGGAGATAATTTTATTTGACGGAGTTTGTAATTTTTGCAATAATACAGTTCTATGGATTATTCGTTTTGATAAAAAAAACAAATTTGTATTTGCTTCTTTACAATCTGATATTGGAAAAAAAATAACAAATCATTTGGGTATAGATACTTTAAAAATTGATGCTATTATTTTATATGCACCAAATATTTCTTATGAGATTAAATCTACTGCTGCTCTAAAAATTATGAATAAGTTTGGTGGTTTTTGGAAACTTACACAAGTTTTCTTCTTTATACCTGAAGGTATACGAAATATCGTCTATGATTTTATCGCTAAAAACAGGTATAATTGGTTTGGTAAAAAAGATGCATGTATGATTCCCTCTAAAAATATCCGTGACAAATTCTTATAAAAAAAATCCTACCAATTAAGGTAGGATTTTTTCTTCTTTTTCTTTTCACTATTTACTATGCAATTCTCCCTCTTTATTAAAACTTAACTTTTAATCCTAAATTATAATTTCTTCCTCTAGCTGTATATGCACTTACATCTTGAAAATTATCATTTAATAAATTTGTTACACTTCCGAAGAAAGTTACTTTATCTTTTAATACTTTATGGTTTATAAAAAAATCAACTACACTATATGAATCTAAAAGACCACCAAAAGTTTCTCTTTCTCCGGTGAATCTGTATGTTGCATTCACAAAAGTTTTCGAAGCCAATTGATAATTAATATTTGCTCCAAATTTTTGTTTTGGTAAATTAATAACACTTACACCACCATCAATATTAGTATAAGTATAATCTGCCGAAAATGATAATTGTTTTAAAGGATTGTAAGTTATACCTGCTTCAATACCTTTTAAGTTAAAAGTACCTATATTGTTTAAGTATTTACCAGCATTCCAAACTACTTTATCTGTTTCTTCTCTATAAAAATATGTTGCATTTAAAGTTACATTATCTAAAACATCAAACTCAAAACCTCCTTCTATCGTAAAATCTTTTTCAGGTGTTAACTCATCAACGCTATCTGCTTTATTAAATATTTCAGTTAATGTTGGTGTTATAAATGCTGTACCGTAAGAAGCGAAAAGTTTTAATTTTTTATCTTCTAAGACTTTTAAATTATAAGATGGGTTTACATTATAAACAAAATGGTTTCCATACTCATTATGAATATTCATACGAACACCTCCATTTATATTAAATCCAAAATCAGAATTATAGTTTAACGATACGTAAGGATCATAAAAACTTTGTTTTGCAGTTCCTTTTTCAATAACGCCATCTTGTAACATGTCTTGATATTGTCCTGTAATACCTGTTAAAAAAGAAAACTGATTAGAAACTCTGTAATTATTAAATACATCAAATCCTTTTACTTCTCCTTGGTAAATACTACCTCCAAAAGAATTCGATTCTCTGTCTATTTCTGTATAAAAACCTCTCGCTTTTAACTCTCCTTTCGCATAACTAAAATCAGTTGTGAATACAGCTCTGTTCTGTTTACTTTCAGAAAATAAATCAGCATCTTCAGCTGGATAAGAAGAATCAAACTCATTATTAAACTTATTAAAGCTTCCTTGAATACCAACTTTAACTTTATTATTAATTTCATATCCTATCTTTAATAAAGCATTTTGTCGGTAGAACTTATCTTCTTTATTAGCCGTGCTATTTAAGCTTTCTATTGCTGATAAACCAGATGAACTATTTGAATTTAAACCTAATAAATAAGTTACCTTATCTATTTTTCCTTTAAAGTTAAAATTAGCTTGTAACTCGTCTCCTGCAATTTTTGTGTGTTCTGCAGATCTATTACTACCTAATGAAGTTGTAAAAGTTCCTTCAAATTCTTTTTGTGAACCTTTCTTTAAAATAATATTAATTACACCCGCAGCAGCTCCCGAACCATATAACACTGAAGAAGCTCCTTTTAAAACCTCTATAGATTCTATTTGATTTAAATCTAATTGTCTTAAATCAAAATCTCCTGCAATAGATGAAGGATCATTTACGTTAATACCATCAATTAACACAGCTGTTTGCTTGTTTCTACCACCTCTAATATAAACTCCTAAATTTTGACCTCTATTACTCTGAGCACCATTAATTTCAATACCAGGAATTTCATTTAATAATTGTGTTAATGATTTTCCTTGTCTCTCTTCAATCTCTTTTGAAGTTAGTTTGTAAACTATTTTTCCAATGTTCTTTTTATTCATCTTAGTTTTAGTTGCTGTTACTACAACTTCATCTAAGTTTTCAGTTTTTTCTTGCTCTTGAGCAATAATTTTTGTGCTTGCAAATAAAGATGCAATAGCACCAACAATTAGTAATTGTTTGTTCATTTTTAATGATTTAATTTTTACAATTAATCAGGTAAATTTCTTGTACGGTACAGAATAGTAATAAGTACAGTAACCTTTATCCCGAAAGTTTTTACTTTTTTTTTTGATTTTGGCAGGTCTCCTGACTTGCGTCTTGTAACTTACCTTCCCATTTTAAAAAAAACAGTGGTAAAAGTGATAGTTACAAGCTTTATAGCTTACAGTTGCGGGAACAGTTTTGGATTTTAACCAAATTCCCTTTTAATTTCTTAAAGAAGATTTCTTAAAGAAAACCAAATTCGCGGCAAATGTAGTTTAAAAATTGGTATTACAAAATAGTTTTGTATCCTTGTTGCAAAAATAAAAGCCATGAAAATTACTCTTTTAAGAAAATCACTTTTTATCGTTGTATGTATTTTAATAACACAATGTAAATCAAAAGAAAAAGAACAAGTAATAGAGAGTAAAAGTATTATATCACATGCTTTAGGTTTCGATTTGGTTAAAGAAAATAATCAAACCACATTGATTATTAAAACTCCGTATCCAAAATCTAAAGAAACATTTACCTATCGTTTAGGTAATGATAATGCTGATATAAAAACTCCAATAAATGAAATAGTCGTTACTTCAACTACTCACATTCCTATATTAGAATTATTAAACAAAGAAAAAACCTTAATCGGTTTTCCACATACCAAATATGTTTCTTCAGAAAAAACAAGAGTTTTAATTGATAGTGGCTACGTAAGAGAATTAGGTAAAGAACAATCTTTAAACACCGAAATTTTAATAGATATTAAACCTGATTTAGTTGTTGGTTTTTCGATGGGAAAAACAAATAAAACATTAAATACCATAAAAAATGCAGGAATCCCAGTTATTATAAACGGTGATTGGCTGGAAGAAACACCGCTTGGTAGAGCAGAATGGATTAAAGTTTTTGGAGCTTTATATAACGAAAATAAAAAAGCTGATAGTATTTTTAATACTATAAAAAAGAATTATTTAGAAGCTATAGAAATTGCCAAAAAAGCAACGAACAAACCAACAGTACTTTCTGGCGCTATTATGAGCAAGGATATTTGGAATTTACCTGCCGGGGAAAGTTTTGTTGCTAAATATTTAAATGATGCTAATCTTAACTATTTATGGAAACATACCAAAGGAAAAGGGAGTTTATCATTAAGTTTCGAATCTATTTTAGATAAAGGTAAAAATGCTGATTTTTGGATTGCCCCAGGTTATTTCACTTCTAAAGAGCAAATGTTAAACAGCAATAAACACTACGCCGAATTCAAGGCTTTTAAAAATGACCATATTTATTCTCCTGCTTTGAAAAAAGGAAAAACAGGTGGTGTTTTATACTTTGAACTAGCTCCCACCCGACCTGATTTAGTTTTAAAAGATGTTATAAAAATTTCTCACCCGGAACTATTACCTGACTATAAATTAACCTTTTTCGAAAAAATGAAATAAGGTTGGTTTGGTTCTTAATTCGATTAATGTTATAATAATTTAAAAATAAAAACATCAATAAAATTGTGCTTAATTACTACCATTGAGTATCTAATATTCCTAAATTATTATGAGAAAAATAAATTCATATCCTATCAGTTCTAAAAAAAATATTGAAAAAATAAGAGATTTAAAAGGAATTCCCGAAAGTGTATTTAAATATTTCAACTTAGAAAAACACAATTTTGACAGCCTAAGAGAAAAATATCTATATTTCTCTAAATACTCTAATTTCAATGACCCTTTTGATTGTAGTTTAGATTTAATTACTTTTTCAAAAAAAAATGGACGATATAAACCACAGCAAGTAAAAAACTTTCAAGAGACAAAAACTAAAATTGAAGAACTTGGAATTTGCTGCTTTTCTAGAACAAACAAATCAATATTAATGTGGTCACATTATGCAGACAATCATAAAGGGTTCTGTATCGAGTTTGAAACAAATAAAAGATTACTCGGTATAAACCCCTTAGATATAAACTACACTGATAAATTCAATAAATCACAATATTTAAAACAGCCTAAAGATTCCTTATACCATCTAATTTACACAAAAGCTAGTAATTGGAAATATGAACAAGAACTTAGAAGTTTTGATTATAATTTATTCAACGAAGAATCACGAAAAATAAAATTTATAGATACAGATATTAAAGCAATTTATTTTGGTGTAAAAACTGAAAAAAGTAATATTGAATTAATCAGAAAAATTATTATTGAAAACTACAGTAATAATATTAGTTTTTTCCAAGGAAAAAAATCTAATTCAAGTTTTGAAATAAATTGGATTGAATTAAACTAACCACAACAATGCATAAACTCAATTTGAGCTGAGTTTCCTAACGAACTTGTAAATTTTCTATTTTACTTCCGTCATAACACGAAAAATCTTCGATATCCCAAAAAACTAAAGCTTATACAAACCGTTAATGAAAACCTATTTCTCAATAGTTCGAAAAGTTAAATTAATTCGAGGTCGGTGTATTTTTTTTGTTGGTGGTAAACGGTGTAACCAATGCGTTTGTGTTTCATCTTTCATTACCAATAAAGAACCATGTTCTAACACTTTATAAACCGTTTCTTTGGTTTCTTTATGTTTAAATCCAAACTTGCGCTCTGCGCCTAAACTTAAAGAAGCAATAGCGCCTTGTTCTTTTAAATCCTTTTCACAATCACTATGCCAAGCCATTCCTTCAGATCCGTCGTGGTATAAATTGAGCAAACAAGAATTGTAAGTTTCGTTTGTTTCTTTTTCTACTAATTCCTTTAACTCTAACAATTCTTTTGTAAAAAGTAATGCTGTTTTTGTGCTGTTAGAATAAGAGTATTCGAAAGGTTTTTCTGCATACCAAGCTACTTTTCTTTTGGTAAAAATTTGCTTCCCGAATATAATAGCTTCATCATTTTTCCATTCTATGCAATCTAATAGCCTATTATAATAAGCTTCCGCTTTTATGCTAGATAAAACTAGTCCGTAGTAATTTACAGTCCCGTCTTTGGGAAGTAAGTTTTCAGGCAAATCATTAAATTGTGAGAATAAATCCATCGATTATAAAAATAAAAAACTCCCGCTTAAAACAGGAGTTTTCATAGTGTTTATTTAAAATTTAATTTCTAAACTTATGACGCGTAATAATATGCTTTAACCTCTCCTTTAAATCCGTTCCTGTATCGTATACCATTTGTTCATTTGAAGGAAAATTGACCGACTTTAACTTTGTTAAATTAAAAAACGATTTATCTAAAGCTCTTCTATCACCATCATAATTAGCATAACTATGCTCAAAAATAAATTCGCTTTCAATAGGAAAGCTTTCTATTAATTGATCAGTAGAATTATTATAAAACTTAACAACCCCGATTACTTTGCTGCTCTTAGATTGCGTAAAACGGTATAATTTACATCTAATATTTTTAAAATTATCAACCTTAATTTTATTACCTAAACTATCTTTAACGTAAACACCTTTAGTGTTTTTTAAATACTTAAAACCATCTTTTAGTTGTTTCTCTTTTATAATTTCTTTTTCATGAATTTGTTCAGGAGAGATATCAATTCTTCTAAAATTAAGTTCTAAATCAAAATCGTAGTTAATTTGTTTGTTTTTTCTAGAATGATAAACCGTCCATAAATCATCTAAACCATAAGTATCCATTGCCAATAAATCATTTTCTAATCTTCTTGGTATTATTTGATTGGTTTCATTACTTACTGATAAAAAAACATAATCGGTTCCTTTAACATGAGCTTCTTCTATTAATTTTCTGGTGTTTTTATAATTCGAATTAATCTTATCTAAGTGCTGTAATTCATTAAAAGCGCTTCTATAATTCATTTTGTTACGACGACCTTCTTTTAAGAATGCTACTCCGTTTTTATATAAAAAATCAGAATAATTTTCTTTAGACTGAATAATATTATTGTCGTAATTCGTTAATTTAAAACGTGTTTTTTTTAAAGGCAATAAAGGTTTTATCTTTTCTTGTCTGTTATTTAAACGATTATATAAATCATAAATAGTTTTTAAGTTTTCAGCGTTGTTTTCCTTCTTTAAAAAGGCAATTTTAGATAGATCTCTATCACTTGCTTTTTTAAAAGCATTTTGTAACATTACAACATAAGGCTGGTTTTTTTCTTTAAACTTATCTTTAGCCAAGTTTTTAATAGATAATGCTATTGCTTTATCGTAATCTCCTGAATTAATTGCTTTTTCAGTTGTTTTAATGCTACTACAAGAAATTGCAACAAAAGCTATAAAGATTAACTGTAAGGTAATTTTTTTCATGTATTTCAGTTTGTTTAGAGTAGGCAATTATAATGCCAATATATTTATTTTTTTATCTATTTACTCTAATAATTTTGCCATTGCTAATTTAACAATTTCAATGTTGTTATTTTTGTTTGGTTGGTTTTCTGTCTTTTGTTTTTGCACTACTTGACGTAACAAATTTATACCTACTTTATCGAAATTGTATTGTTTGTACTGAATTCCTTTCGAAACAATATCATCCGTTAAGTTTTTAATAGCAGCTGTATTATTACTTTTTGCTATTTTTTCATAAGCCTTTTTATACAAGGTTTGTATTTTTTTATTTTGACTTAAATACATACCTGACATTACATTGCTTGCTATAAAAGTTAATTCATCATCATCATTTTCTTCTAAATAAATACGTGTTAAAGGCGTTGCAATAATCTTTTTAACCGCATCAGGTAAAGTTTTAGATTTTGCAATAGCCAACGTTTTATCTACATAATACATTCCTACTAACGACTTTCCTAAAACAGCATACGACTTACTTGTTAAACCTTTCTCAAAAACAGCTTTTAACTCAGGATCTGTTAATTTACCTAAGGTTTCTATCGCTGCTGCTTGTACAAGTGTTTTAGAATCGTTGTTTGCTATTTGCTTTATTGTTTCTATCTCTCTTCTTTTAGAATTCTTGTTTACCAAATTAATGTTTTCTAACGCTAATATTCTAACTTTATAAAACTCATCATTCATTGCATTGGTAATCGCATCAAAAGCTTTGGTATCATCTTGCTGTCTTTTTGCAACCTCTATCAAAGCTTCTTTTTTATGCATATAACTGTCTGCATATTTTAATTGATGAATATAATCACTCAATATTTTATTTTCATTTACATCGCATAACAAAACTGCATTCGCATTTACCTGAATTAAATCTGGCTGCTTTGTAAACGGAAAAGTAAAAGAAGCTTCTTTGCTTTCTACAAAAACAGTGTGCCTTGTTCGTTTACTACCTTCAAAGACATCTATCGCAAAAGGGAATTTAAACTCGTTCTCTTGATTCTGAATAATATTTACAGTAACCGTTTTTCTTAATTTATTAAAATCATAAGATATTTCTAACTGCGGATGCCCATTATTAAAATACCATTGATTAAAAAACCAATTTAAATCTTTTCCACTAACTTTTTCGAAAGCCAATCGTAATTGATGTGCTTCTCCTGTACCGTATTTATTTGTCTTTAAATAATTGTTTAAACCTGCATAAAAAGCTTCATTACCTAAATAATTTCGCAACATATGTAAAATTGCGCCACCTTTGTTATAACTAACCGCATCAAACATATCTTCTTTGTCTTGGTAGTTAAAACGCACTAAATGTTTATCAAAATTTTGACCGTTTTTATAGGCTTCAGTATCTTCTAGTAAATGAGCATCTGCATCATTTTTTCCATATTTATATTCACGCCATAAATATTCGCTGTAATTTGCAAAACTTTCATTCACGGTAAGATTACTCCAACTCTCTGCGGTTACTAAATCGCCAAACCAATGATGAAAAGCTTCGTGAGCAATTGTATTTTCTTGTATGTTTTCATCAATTAATTGCCCTGGCATTTGGTAGGCATTTTCTCCGTGAATAACAGCGGTAGTATTTTCCATAGCGCCACTTACATAATCACGCCCAACAATTTGCGCATATTTATTCCAAGGATATTCGATACCAGTAATTTTAGAGAAAAAAGCTAACATTTCTGGTGTTTTACCAAAAATTTCCTTCGCATAAGGAGCGTATTCTTTTTCTACATAATAATCTACCGGAATATTTTTATACGTATCCTTAACAATCTCATACTCTCCTACTCCCATAAAAAATAGATACGGTGCATGTTTTTTTGTGAAATTCCAATAATCGGTTCTTGTTCCGTTTGTATTAGTTATTTGACTTTCTAACTTACCATTAGAAAGTGTTACATACTTATTAGGAACAGTAATATAGATTTCTTGTGATGTTTTCTGATTTGGTGCATCTATTGTTGGAAACCAACAACTACTTGCTTCGGTTTCACCTTGTGTCCAAATTTGTGTTGGTTTGTTTTTATCCAAACCAGTTGGATTTATAAAATACAATCCTTTGGCTGATGTAATCGCTGCACTCCCTTTTTGTTGTACTTTCTCTGGACGAGCTGTATATTTTATATAAATGGTAAATTCTTCATTTCGTTTATATATGCGAGGTAAATCGATTATCAACTTATAATTATCGTAATTATAGTCTAACACTTTAGCATTCATTGTTATTTTATGAATAACCATTGCTTTAGCATCTAACGTTAATTTACCTGTTTCATAAAAATGAGGTTTTACTGTTAGCCATGTTTCCCCATTCAGTTGTTTTTCTTTAAAGTTAAAATCAACCTTTAATTTTGTGTGAATTAAATCGTGAATTTTATCTTTTTCTCCTCGATACGTATTCTCTACTTGCGCAAAAAAGGATACCGTAAAAAGTGCAACTATTAGTGTAAGGGTTTTTTGAAACTTCATAAATACTTTCGTTTGAGCATCAAAAATAAGCAAATCTATTGGGAGGCTTGTTAATGAGTCGTTAAAAAGAAAAAGCCATCAATAAATTGATGGCTTTTAGTTATTTTATACTAGTTTTTTAGTTAGAAGCTTCTACTGTATCTTCTTCAGTAACTTGCTTTTTATTTTTCATTGGTATTGTATTTCCTAACAGCGCTTTAAACTTACTTAAATCTAAATCACCACCATCTACTTTTGCTTTCTGCATCATCTGCATAATCTTACCTGGATTCATATTGTCACCTAAAATACGTGCAATACCTACTCCCATTTCTTTACCATAACCAAAGGCAATAATTTCATCTACAGCATCAGTTTCACCTGAATAATAGATTGTAGCATGCATACCATCTTTTTTAAAGTTGATTAATTTTTTATAATCAGATCCTTTTAAAATCTCTTTTAACTTATCTTTTTCCTCTTCATAAGTTGCTTCATCAGCATCTTTATAAGGTAAACCCGTTAAGTTTACTTTGCGAATGCTTTCGAATGCTTTTTTATCTTCTTCCGATGCTTTATCCATACTTAACTGTAGTATGCTCGCAGGAACATCTAAAGTTATAAATCCTTTTTTATCTTGACTGTCTACTAAATAACTTTGCAATGAAGCTTCTTTTTTACATGAAACCGTTACAAATGAGATTGCTAGTAATGAATATATAAATAGTTTTTTCATTGTATTTTTTATTTTTGAATTGGTTTAAAAAATAGGGTTAAAAAATTTATTTCTTAACCCTATATTAAAGAAAGTATTACTTGCTACTAACTTTTACTTTTACATTATTATCTTTCGAAAATGTTTCTGCTAGTTTCGACATTTTATTAATATCGATAGTTCCTGTTAAAGAAACAATAACCGATTCTACTCCACCTTTTTTAGATCCTTTATCTTTTACGAACATTAAAACTTCACTAACAAAATCTTTGTTTTTTGTTGTTCTAACGTAAATTTTAACTCTAGAATCCTTGTCTTTGATACGCATTAATTCGGTTAAATTACTTTTACTTACGGCAGATTTTACCATGCTTTCCATTTGCGAAGCAACACTTGTATTTTCTGTAGTAAATATTTTTAACTCATTTAATTCTTTTACTATATTAAAAACTTCAACAGCTTCATTATCTTCTGAACCTACATTAAATTTCGATAGCATTTCAAAAGCGTCTTTGTTTACAACTACTGATGAAACGTCGTCTATATCTTCTAACTTATCAAATATTGATTGTCCGAAACTTAAGTTTGCCGTGAATACGAATGCGAATATTATAATTATTTTTTTCATGATTGTCTTAATTTATAAAGTACTTGGTTTTACTTTTTTTGTTATTAATTTACTTTGCTTATTACTTTGTTTACTGTTTTTTCGTAGGTGTTTAAGTATTGTAAAGCATCAGTTCCTTTGTTTAAGTTGTTTGAAACCGCATATAATGCGTCGTTTCCTTTGTTTAAATTGATTGAAAGCAGTTGCAACGCTTCTGTTACTTGCGCAAACTTTTTTCTTTGCTGATGTTCTTGGTACTTTTCATTACCTATAAATACACTAAATAGTAAGACTACTGACGCTGCTACCGATAACCATTTCCAGTTCTTCTTAGGTTTCTCAGGTTTTAACTGAATGGTTTTGGTAAACGTTTCGTCTTTACTTTCTTTAAAATAACCAAACAACATACTGTACTCTTGCAAATGCGGCGCCACGTTAGGCGACGTAAAATACTCTTGAAGTATTTGCTCTTCTTGCAAAGTAGTTTCTGCGTTAAGGTATTTTTCTACTAATTTATCTATGTTAGCTAACTCCATAGTTGTGTTTTTTTATTAATTCTTCTCTAATTGTCTTTCTTGCTCTTGATAAGGCTACTCTAACAGCAGTTGGTTTCATATCTACCATTTTACATATCTCATCAAAATCATATTGTTCTACATCTCTTAATTGAATAATTGTTTTTTGTTGTTCTGGTAATTTATCAATCAATTTGTGTACTAAACTTACACTGTCATTATATTCTACTTTTTTATCTAAAGACGTTTCTTTTTCTTTATAATTACTATGAACCAATGTTAAATTACTTGCCTGCTTTGATTTTAAACGATCATAACAATAATTTTTTGTCATCGTCATTGCAAATGCTTCTACATTTTTATAGCCCGACAGTTTTTCTTTGTTCCTCCATAATTTAAAAACCAGTTCTTGTGTAGCATCTTCAGCTTCTTCGGTAGAAACTAAAAGTCTTTTTGCCAAACGAAAGACCTTGTCTTTAAATGGTAGTACAACTTTTAAAAAGTCTGATTGATTCATGGTTTAGTTGGTTAGTTTTGTAAACTTAGTATTAAAACACCGTCTTAACTATCAGGTTTACATAACTACGACGAGGTAGTTATAAGTTTGTTACATCAAAATCTAAAAAAATAATATTAATCATTAAATTGCGTTGATATTAAAGCTAATATATTCCTTATGAAAATACTTAAAGCCTCTCTTATTGTTTTTTTACTACTATCAATAGTTTCTTGTAGTGAAAAAGATGACACGCCTACCGACGTTCAAATTCAAAATTTTGTTTGGAAAGGATTAAACGCTTATTATTTATGGCAAAGTGATGTTGCTGATTTATTAGACAGGCGTTTTAATAACGACCAAGAATTATATAGTTATTTATCTGAAGCAGGAAGTCCTGAGAATTTATTTAACAATTTATTGTTTTTACCTAATGAGTATCCAAAAGATCCAAACAGAACTTATTCTTGGATTGTTGATGATTACATTGCTTTAGAAGAATCTTTTGAAGGTACGCGTCAAACAACAGGAATGAAAGTTAGAGGAGCTGATTTTGCAGATGGTTCTAATAATTATTATGTGTATGTATACGATGTGGTAAAAAATTCTGATGCAGAAACGAAAGGTGTTGTTAGAGGAATGTTAATTACCGAAGTAAACGGAACCTCTTTAACAAGAGCTAATGTAAATTCGCTTTTTAGCACTAATTCTTTTACGGTGGGATTGGCCGATTACAATGCAGGGAACCCTGTTAGTAACGGAACAACGATTACATTAACCAGATCAATAATAACTGAAAGCCCAATTAAAGAAGCAAAAGTAATTGTTGATGGTGGCAATACTATTGGTTATTTAATGTACAACCAATTTTCTAGTGATTTTGATGGTGAATTAAATGCTGAATTTGCAAAGTTTAAATCGCCACTTATTACCGATTTAGTAATCGATTTACGATACAACGGTGGTGGTTCTGTGCAAACAGCTGTATATTTAGGAAGCATGGTTACTGGTCAGTTTAAAGACCAATTATATGCTAAAGAAGTATGGAATAGCAAAGTGTTAGCTGCAATAAACCCTGAGTTTTTAATTAATAACTTTACAGATAAAATTTTAAATAAAGATAGTAATGGTAATGTTGTTTTAAACGAGACTATTAACAGTTTAAATTTAAACACCATCTATTTTATTGTATCAGAAAATACTGCTTCGGCATCAGAACTAATTATAAATGCACTTTCTCCTTATATTGATGTAAAATTAATAGGAGCGCAAACTTATGGGAAACATGTAGGTTCTATTACTTTATACGATTCTGACGACTTTAGAAGAAATGGCCCTAATTTTAAAACAAATCATACGTATGCAATGCAACCAATTGTTTTAGAAATTCAGAATGTAGATGGCGAAAATAAGCCTGATGGATTTACTCCCGAAGTGCTTATGGAAGAAGATCCTGGTAATTTGGGTGTAATTGGTGATTCTACGGAACCTTTATTAGAAAGAGCTATTCAATATATTACCACAGGTGCTAAAGGAGTTTCTTTACCTAAAAAAATAAATACCAACTATAGTCCACAGTGGAATTCTAACATGAAATACAGTGATTATAACAATATGTATATCGATTTAAAGTAAATCAATTTTGTCAACCTGAACTTGTTTCAGGTTATGATCATAACATATAGTATTATAAATTTTTAAATAATTGAAAAATCCAGCTTTTAAAGCTGGATTTTTCACTTTACAACAAGCTCATTTGTTGTTGTATATTTTCATTCGGAACTTTTAAATCTGTTCCTAACTCTTGGTTTAATTTTTTAATAAAATAAGCAGCCAACAAAGGTGATTCCTCTTCTATATTCTGATGAATAAAAAAGTGTATGTTTTTTAATCCTAAATCGCTCCATTCTTTTAAGCGATGCACCCAAGCATCTAAACGTTCATAATCCGACGGATGATTTGCTCCTACAAATCGTATAAAAGCTTCGTTATTTGTTAAACTCATATGCAACATATCGCGCCTACCCGATGTGTCAACTAATATGTTTGCTATGTTGTTTTCTTGTAGTAATTGAGTAAATTCATCAAAAACAGTAGAGTTTGAAAACCATTCTTCATGCCTAACTTCTATCGCTAACGGAATTCCTTTTGGCCAACTAATTACAAAATTTTTAAGTGTATTAAAGTTTTCTGGTCCAAAATCAGCATGCATTTGTAAAAAAATAGTTCCTAACCTATCTTGTAAATGTGCTGAATTATCTAAAAACAAATTTACAAAATCTTGAGTGCCTTGTAAGCGTTTAAAATGACTAATGTCTTGTGTTAATTTCGGAAAAAACTTAAATCCCTTAGGTGTTTTTAATTTCCATTTTTCAAACTGTTCTGCTGAAAAAAGGCGATAAAATGTTGCATTTAATTCGATTGAGTTAAACTGTTTCGAATAATATGCTAATTCATCTTTTGTTCTCTTCGGATAAAACCCTTTTAAGTCGGCTTTATTCCATTTTGCACAACCAACATATATGTTTTGCTTTTGGTTAGTAGCTACAAATTTTAAAACATCTTTTGTTTTTATGTTGGTAATTGGCAACGTATAATCTATTAACCCAGGATTATTTACTTTTCCGAATTGCATAAATTATTCGTTTTCTAAACCTTCTTCTATTTCTTTATTTGCGATCATTTCTGGTCTAAATTGGCTCATTTTTTCATCATCTAATCTTTTTGCATATAGATATCCCGATGTCCACCATTTTTTCATTTTTTCTTTATCAAAAACCAATGAATTCGTTGTTAAAACGATTGGTGTATAATATAAATTAAGCTTTACATCATGATGTTTTGCTGATAATTTACCAATAGTAATATTATGACGTTCTACATTTTCGAGCATAAAATCAAAAACATCTAACATTAACGTAAATGGGTTTTTAGCAGGTAATCTATTAATCTGAGTAACCTCCGTTTCTAAAATAATAGCATCTATTTCTTTAGCTCCTCGCAAAATTGCTTCTCTAATTGGTACTAAACTACCAAAACCTCCATCTGCATATTGACAACTGTTTTTTTCTAGTAAACTCATAAAAGGCACATAATTACACGAACCCCAAATCCAATCACAAAAATCATCGTAACTGCACTCAGAAATAGCTTTATATTCTATTTGATTTGCTGTTAAATTAGAAACCGTTACAACAACTTCTTTGTTGTTTTTTAGAATTTCGTCATACATTTCGCGTGTAACATTTTTCTTTATAAGTTTTCGCAAATTTTTACTCTCTCCAAAAGTTTTTCTGCCGTTTAAAAAATTCCAAAAAGTATTTATGTGGCGAATAGAAATAACTTTTTCTCCATGAACTTTTGTTATTTTAAAAGGGCTGTTACTAAAAATAGAATTCTGATTTACATTGGTATATAATTCTTTTAAAGCGTCTAGTTTTTTTAAAGCTAAGTGAGAAACCATTAAACTTCCTGTAGAGGTTCCTAAAAACAAATCATAATCATTTTTCTTTTCTTTCATCAAAAACTCAACTACACCGCCTGCAAATGCTCCTTTGCTTCCACCTCCAGAAATTACCAATGCTTTTTTCATATAATTGATTTGATTTTATCTATTTTTAGTTTTGTAAAAATAGATAATATTATTCAGTAGAAGATATTTATAAAAAATAACATTTTATTTTGCTTTTTGAGTTTTTTTTTTTTTTAGATTTGAAAACTTTTAAATAGAATCTGATCAATTCTGACTTAAAAATTGCCGGTAGAAAAAGAATGTATATATAAATTGCGACCATTCTTTTTTAAATTATTCTAGATACACTTATACTTTAGAAAAACGTTTTTCTAAAGTATAAATATTGTTTTAAATGCAATAAATGTTGCATATAAATTTATTAACTAATTTAAAAAACACAAATAATGAAAAAAATAATATTTACTTTAGCTTTTATGCTAGTTAGCTCTATAACTTTTGCTAACAATTCTGTAAAAAAAGAAGAAATTAAAACTGTTAAGGTTGAGTTAATGAATAACAAACAAGCAGACATGTGGATGTCTACTTGTACTAGAACTGTTACTAATAGTGATACAGGTGAATCTTACACAGTTAGCGGTCTTGGTTTTGGTAGTTCACGAGCATCAGCTAGAGCTAATTGTCATTCTAATTCACTAAAAGTAGCTAATGATTTAGTAAGCGAATTAGGGAATTAATAATTAAAAAAATGTTAGGGAGGTATAAGGTTATTTAAAACCTAACCTCCTTTTTTTTATAAAACTAAAATTATTATGATAAAAAAAATATTTGCATTATGTCTTATTATAGTTGGTATTAATTCTATCTATTCACAACAAGATTCTATAAGTGTATATCAAATACAATACGAAAGAACATTGAATCTAGATCATCTATACAATCCTTTAGTAGCTACTTATGAATATACCAAATTTATTGAATATAATAAATCAATTTACAAGAAAAAAAGTAATGTTAAAAAATCAAATTCCTCTTTAGTAAAAGAAAAAGATAATGATTCTCCTATATTTTTTAATTTATCAGGCAAGAATGTTGGTACCGTTTTTAAAAATTATGGTAAAAATGAATTTTTCTACAAGCACCAGATAATAAATAAACCCTTTGTTGTTAAAGACAGTTTAACTATTTTTAATTGGGCTATTAAGAATAAAAAGAAAGAAATTTTAGGTTTTAGTTGTCAATTGGCTTCTATGGATTTTAGAGGAAGAAAATACGAAGCTTGGTTTAGCACAGAACTTCCTGTTGGAGGCCCTTGGAAATATGATGGTTTACCTGGTATGATTTTGGAGCTTAAATCTACCGATAATTTTATAGCCTTTAAAACTATTAGTATTAAAAATAATAAAATTAAGTTAGGCGCATTAAAGAATCCTTTTAAAACAAAAAAAACACTTACTTGGGATCAATTTAAGGCGTTATATAAGAAAAAAGCTCTCGAACTTTTCACCTACCAAACAGACAAACATCATCTAGGTACAGAAAGCTCTAGGGGTGGTATTGAAATGTACATAAGTGAAGATGATAGAGAATATAATAAAGCTTTAAAAGCACATCAAAAGAAACAATAAATTACTTATTAAAATTGAGTACAAAAGATAAAATTACGTTTATTCTGTTTCTTACTTTTTTTGGTTTAAAATTTAGTTATTCCCAAATAATAAAAGGTACAATTTCAAACATTAAAGGAAACCCTTTAACTGCTAATATTCTAATAAAAACACCTAATAATATTGAAACTATTAGTGAATTTATTTTAGTTAATAAGGGTAAATTTTCTTATCAATTAAAGAAGAAATATAATACTACTGGTGTAGTTTTAGAAGTTACTGCTGCAGGTTATACTCCTTATGAAAAAATTATAAAACCTTCAGAGTTTAAAAAAATTATAAATTTAAAATTTATATTACTAGAACAAAAAATTGAAAAACTTGATGAAGTTGTTATTGAAGCTAAAAAAAAGTTTACAATTAAAAAAGACACCGTTACTTATAAAGTAGCAGCATATAAAGATGGTACAGAAAGAAAAGTAGAAGATTTATTAAAAAACTTACCTGGTGTAGAGATAAATGATAGCAATGGCATCATTAAATATAAAGGAAAAACTATTGAAACGGTTACTATTGAAGGAGATAATTTATTTGATTACAATTACAGTATTGGTACTAAAAATATTAATATAGATTTAGTTAAAGAAATTGAAGCTATAGAGAATTACTCTGAAAACAGTTTACTTAAAGGTATTGAAAACAGCAATAAGGTTGTTTTAAACCTGAAATTAAAAGAAAACAAAACAGATTATTCACTAAGTACCGATTTAGGAATTGGAGATTTTCCTGACTCAAAAAAAACTCCGTTAGATGTCTCTGCTAATTTATTAGGTATCAATAAAAAACACAAATCATTTGCCATAGTAGCATACAATAATATTGGAGAAAATGCATCCCCTTTTAATTACTTTAATAATCAACTAAATTTAGAGCAAATTAAAGAGCTTAAGTATTTAGCTGAAAAAATAATACCCGAATTAACTTTACTACAAGTTACAAACAACAATTTATCTAATATAAATAATCAGTTTTTTGGTAACTTAAATAGCATTTATAGTTTTTCTAATAAAATAAAAGCTAAAGTAAATTTATATTCTATTTCGGATAAAATTGAAAGTAGTCAATTTTCAGAAAGCAACATAGAAATTAATAATCAAGTTTTCAATACTTTTGATAATCAATTTATTCAAAAAAGACCTGTACAATATAGAGGAGATATTGAATTAAAATATAACACTTCAAAATCATCATTATTAAAATATGATATCAGCATAAGAGATGAAGTTATTAATAATAACAAAACTATATTCTCTAACCAAAGTGATGACTTTCTTTCATATTCAAAATTCAAAAACATATTTCTTAAACAAAACCTAGAATACACTAAAAAAATATCTGATAAAAAAGTATTGCAATTAAATTTAGTAAATACAATAAATACTGTTGATCAAAAGTTAAACATTGAACCTTCTGTTTTTAACAGAAACGAATATGAAAAAGATATTCAAAATCTTAATTCAAAAAAAAGGCATACTTCTTTTAAAGCCATTTTACTTGGTAAAAAAAACAATAATAAGTACACGTTTTCAGTAGGAACTAACTTAATAAATCAAAATCTTAATTCTAATTTATTTAGTCAAAACAGTACACAAAATTTATCTATTGCAAATAGTTTAAATAATGTAAACTATACAAAAAATGAAATTTACAATCATGCTTCGTACAGTTTTAAGTTAGGAAAAACATCTATAACACCCAATTACTCCTTAAAATATTTATATCAAAATTTAAACGAAAATAACACATCATTAAATTCTGGAATAGTTGTCTTTGAACCTTCAATTAATATTAGATATAAAATAGATAGAACATCTTCATTAAGTTTAAATTCGGGGTTAAACAAAGATACTTCAGTTATGAAATATTTATTTTCTAATCAAATATTAATAGATAATAGAATTGTAAAAAATAACATCCCAAATATATCTTTACAGAATAACCAAGCATTTAATTTATTCTATTCAAAAAATGATTTATTTAATCAATTTCAATTATATATAGGTGCAAATTATATAAAACAAAAAGGAAACTTTTTTAATAATACTTCCATAAACGAAAATGCTACTAAAACTACAAACTTCTTTCTACCTGAAAGCACCGAAAATATTGCTTTAAATTTTAATGTTTCTAAGTTGATACCTGCTTTAAAAACTAATTTTAAAATTACTTCAGCTTATTCTATTTTTAATTATAAAAATATCATTAATAATTCAGAACTTAGAAATAATAAAAGTAAGTTTTCAACCAATAGTCTTTTTTTTAAAACAGCATTTTATATACCTATAAATATAGAAAACAAGACTACATATGTGCTGCAAGAAAATAAAAGTACCAATAATATCTTTTTAAATAAATCTTTAGAAAATAAACTAAAATTAATTTTTAAACCATCTAAAGAAATTTCTGGTTCAATTTCTTATAATTATTTTATACCTTCTTTTAAAGATAAAAAAAATAATTACTCATTTTTAAATTCTAAAATATCTTTTAGACCCAAAAATAAAAATTGGCAATTTAGTTTATCTGGTGTTAACCTCTTAAACGAACAGTTTTATACTCAAAAAAATACTACTGATATTTCCAGTGACACTTTTCGTTTAAATATACTTGAAAGACACTTTTTATTTAATTTTTCATACTCTTTTTAAAGTCATTTAATTAAATTAGTGATCTTAAAACTACAAAAATGAATCGATTATTTGCCTTTTTTCTATTAACTGCCTTAACAATTTCTTGCAAAAAAGAAAACTTACCCAGAACCCTAAAAAAAATAAATATCACCGAGTTTAAAAGAGATAGCGCAAGTATTAGAGCTATTTATCCAATAAATAAAACTAGTTTGTATTACGCTAGTTCAAATGGTGTGATTGGTTTTACCAAAAGCAATGGAGACAAGTGGGGTGAAAATTCTTTTATTAATATTAAAGATAATGACACCCTTATTCCTAATTTTAGAAGTATTACTTATAACGGAACTGCTGTTTTTGCGTTAAGTATTGGCAACCCTGCATTATTATATAAATTAGATAACACTAAAAAACAAACCACTTTAGTTTACAAAGAAGTGCATGACAAAGTATTTTACGATAGCATGAAATTCTTTGCCGATGGTAAACACGGTATCGCAGTTGGTGATCCTACCGAAAATTGTGCTTCTATTATTTTAACTTCGGATGGTGGAAATACTTGGAACAAATTATCTTGTGAGAACTTACCTATTTTTGAAGAAGGTGAAGCTTTTTTTGCTGCAAGTAACACCAATATAAAAATTATAAATAATACCGTTTGGATTGCTTCTGGAGGCACTAAAGCAAGAATTTTAAAATCTACTGACTACGGAAATACTTGGCAAATTTATGATACACCTATAATTCAAGGTAACGGGCCACAAGGAATTTATTCTATCGATTTTTATGATGAATTAAACGGTATTGCCATTGGAGGTAATTATGCAAAACCAAACGACAACTGTGCCAACAAAGCCATTACTTCTGATGGTGGAAAAACTTGGACGTTAGTTGCCGATAATCAAAACCCTAATTATAAAAGTTGTGTGCAATATGTACCTGATACTAATGGTAAAGAAATTTTTGCCGTAGGTAAAACCGGAATTTCATTTTCTAATGATGGCGGACATACTTGGACGGAAGTAAGCAGTGATTCTTATTATACCATTAAATTTGTTGACAAAAATACAGCATGGTTGTCTGGCGATCAAAAAATTGGAAAGCTAGTCTTAAAGTAATCTTAATTATTTGTTAAAACGTTATTTGCTCATTATTAAATAAATATCTTTATCACATAAATCAACTTAATTAATCAATGAAAAAAGTACTCATTCTACTCTTATTTCTTTGTGTATCAATAGTACATGCACAAGAATACTTTCCAAGTAATACAGGAGTTAAAACATCAAAAAATAAATTATATGCATTTACTAATGCAAAAATTTATGTAAGTCCAACCAACATTATAAAAAAAGGAACACTACTAATTAAAGACGGTAAAGTTTTAGAAATAGGTAAATCTGTTGCCATTCCTAAAGGAACTGAAACCGTTAATTTAAATGGTAAAACTATTTACCCTTCTTTTATTGATGTGTATTCTGATTTTGGAATAAAAGCACCTAAAAGAGAAGGTGGTCGCGGACAAGGACCACAATATGATGCTAGTAGAAAAGGATACTATTGGAACGATCATATTAGACCTGACGTAAATTCTTTTAACGATTTTAAATTCGATACTAAAAAAGCCAAAGAATTATTAAACTTAGGTTTTGGTACTGTAAATACGCATTTAGAAGATGGAATTATGCAAGGTAACGGAGTTTTAGTAGCTTTAAACCCTGCTACTTCTGATGCCTATCGTATTTTAAATAAGCAATCTGCTAATTACCTTTCTTTTAGTAAAAGTAATAAAACACGTCAGTCTTACCCTACATCGCGTATGGGAGCCATGGCGTTGTTAAGACAAACGTATTTAGATGCCGCTTGGTATGCTAAAGGAAATATAGAAAATACTGATTTAGCTTTACAAGCTTTAAATGATAAAAAAGATCTTCCTCAAATATTTAGAGCAGGTAATTATTTAGATGATTTACGTGCAGATAAAGTAGGTGATGAATTCGGAATTCAATATACAATTGTAGGTGGTGGTAACGAATACGAACGTATCAATGCTATTAAAAACACCAACGCTACTTTTATTATTCCTATCAATTTCAGAAAAGCATACGATGTAAGTAATGCTTTTTTAGCGGATAAAATTGAGTTAAGCGATATGCGTAAATGGAATCAAGAGCCTGCAAATCCTGCAGCACTTGCTAAAAATAATGTTCCCTTTGCATTAACTACTTATAAGTTAAAAAAAGCTACTGACTTTACAGCTAATTTACAAAAGGCTATAAAGTTTGGTTTAGACAAAACAACTGCCCTAGAAGCTTTAACAAGTATTCCTGCTAAAATTCTACAAAACGATAAAATAGGAAACTTAAACAAAGGTAGCTTTGCTAACTTTTTAATTACTTCTGGTGATATTTTTGATAAAAACACAACGCTTTATGAAAACTGGGTACAAGGAGATAAAAATGTAGTAAACGATATTACTATTAAAAATATTTCTGGTGAATATACTTTAGCTGTAAATGGAGAAACATATAAAATGTCTATCAGCGGAAAAGGAACTAAGCAAAAAGCTACTATAAAAAAGGATGCTAAAAAAATTAGTTCTAAGTTTTCATTTGTAGATAATTGGGTGAAAATTACTTTAAGAGATGGTGATAATTTTTCTCGTTTGTCAGGATTTGTTGATCATAAAAACCTAAACGGAACTGCGATTAATAATAGCGGAAACGAAACTAATTGGACAGCTACTTTCAACTCTAAAAAAGATGAGAAAAAAGATGAGAAAAAGGAAAAGAAAACTACTGTAGTTGCTGTTTCTTATCCTAATATAGGGTTTGGAAATTATACTAAACCACAACAACAAACTATTTTAATTAAAAACGCAACAGTCTGGACTTCAGAAAACAATGAAGTTTTAACAAATACGGATGTTTTAATTAAAGATGGTAAAATTTCTCAGATAGGAAAAAATCTTTCAAATCACGGTGCTAAAACTATCGACGGAACTGGTAAATTCTTAACTGCTGGTATTATTGACGAACATTCGCATATTGCAACTTCTGCAGTAAACGAATCTGGCCACAACTCTACTGCCGAAGTAACAATTGAAGATGTTGTAGATCCTGATGATATTAATATTTACAGAAACATTGCTGGTGGAGTTACTTCTATTCAAATTTTACACGGCTCTGCAAATCCAATTGGTGGTCGCTCTGCCATTATCAAGTTAAAATGGGGAGAAGAAGCTGATGGATTAATCTATAAAAATACGCCTAAATTCATCAAATTTGCTTTAGGTGAAAATGTAAAACAAGCCAATTGGGGAGATACTCAAACAGTTCGTTTTCCACAGACACGTATGGGAGTTGAACAGGTTTATATCGATTATTTTCAAAGAGCAAAAGAATACGATACTAAAAAGAAAAACGGACAACCATACCGTAAAGATATTGAGTTAGAAACATTGGCTGAAATTATTAATAAAGAACGTTTTATTTCATGTCACTCTTATGTACAGTCTGAAATTAATATGTTAATGAAAGTTGCTGAAAAGTTCAATTTTAACATCAACACTTTTACACATATTTTAGAAGGTTATAAAGTTGCTGATAAAATGAAAGAGCACGGCGCTGGTGGTTCTACATTTGCAGATTGGTGGGCTTATAAATACGAAGTTAACGATGCAATTCCTTACAATGCTGCAATTATGCACAACCAAGGAATTACAGTTGCTATTAATTCTGATGATGCAGAAATGTCTCGTCGTTTAAATCAAGAAGCTGCTAAATTAATTAAATATGGTGGTTTATCTGAACAAGAAGCTTGGGCTACAGTTACCATAAATCCTGCAAAATTATTACACTTAAACGACCGTACTGGTAGTATTAAAGTTGGTAAAGATGCAGATGTTGTTTTATGGAGCGGTAACCCGTTATCAATTTATTCTAAAGCAGAAAATACCATTATTGATGGTGCGCTTTATTTTGATATTAAAAAGGATAAAGAAAAACGTGCAGTTATAAAAAATGAGCGTTCGAAACTGATTAATATGATGCTAAAAGAAAAATTAAAAGGCGCTAAAACACAAGCTCCTGTTAAGAAAGCTAAAAAATTATTTCACTGTGATACAGAATAAGAACTTAAAAATAATAAACATGAAATTTAAAATAATATATAGTTTAGTTTGTTTCTTATTCTTAGGAAATATACTAGCACAACAAACACCTGCGCCCAAACAAACGCAAGATTATAGTATTGAAGGTGCTACCGCTCATTTAGGAAATGGAAAAGTTATCGAAAACTCATTAATCATGTTTTCTGAAGGTAAAATTTCTTTCGTTGGTAGTGCAATGATGAAAATTGCTAGAAGAGGAACAGTAATTAATGCTAAAGGAAAACATGTATATCCGGGGTTTATTGCAGCAAACACTTCTTTAGGTTTAGCAGAAATAGATGCCGTAAGAGCTACGAGAGATTTTGATGAAGTAGGTTCTATGCTACCACATATTCGTAGTATTATAGCATATAATACCGAAAGTAAAGTAATTGAATCTATGCGTCCGAACGGAGTTTTAATGGCGCAAATTACGCCTCGTGGTGGTGTTATTTCAGGAACATCATCTATCGTACAATTTGATGCTTGGAACTGGGAAGATGCTGCTTTAAAAACAGACGATGGTATTCATATGAATTGGCCAAGTAATTTTAGCAACGGTCGTTGGTGGTTAGGTGAAGAACCTGGCTTAAAACCAAATAAAAATTATACAAAAAATATTGCTCAAATAACTAGCTATATTAATGATGCAAAAGCATATTTGGTTGGTGATAAAACTGCTAAGATTTTACCTTACGAAGCATTGCAAGGAGTTTTAAACGGATCTCAAAAAATGTTTGTTCACGTGAGTGGTCAAAAAGCGATTACAGATGCTGTTACTACATTAAAAAAGGTAGGAATTAAAAATTTAGTAATTGTTCACGGACAAGAAGCTGAAAAGGTTGCAGATTTACTAAAAGAAAATAATATTCCGGTAATTTTAGAACGCGCACACCGTTTACCTAGTGCCGAGGATGAAGATTATGATCTACCATATCGTGCTGCCAAAATATTATCAGACGCTGGTATTTTAATTGGTTTAGGTATGGAAGGTGACATGGAGCGCATGAGTGCTCGTAACATTCCGTTTTACGCAGGTACATACGCTGCTTACGGATTAGGAAAAGAAAAAGCTTTACAGTTAATTACTCAAAACAATGCTAAGATTTTAGGTGTTGATGATAAAGTAGGAACTTTAGAAGTTGGTAAAGATGCTACCTTATTTATATCTGAAGGTGATGCTTTAGATATGCGAACAAATATTTTAAACGAAGCTTTTATACAGGGCCGAAAAATTAGCTTAGAATCGCACCAAACAAAACTTTGGAAACGTTATTCTAATAAATATAAAAATCAATAATAAAATTAGTATTTTAATAAACGTCATTCCGAGCAACGTGAAGGAATCTTTAAGTTATGAACTTCTAATTTTAAGATTACTTCGAAATTAAAAATTTCACGTAACGACGTTATATATCAATATTATAATAGCTTTTTAATTCAATTATAAATTGTATTATAAATACTATCAAAAATACCCTTAATTGGGTATTTTTGTATTTATGAAACAAATTAGCAGCATACAGAATCCTTATATTAAAGATTTATTAAAACTTCAAGATAAATCTCGAGAGCGAAAAAAGAAAGGATTGTTTTTAGTAGAAGGACAACGTGAAATATCTTTAGTTTTTGGCGGTGGTTATGAAGTAGAAACTATTTTATTTGTTCCGAATATGTTATCGAACGAAAATTTAGATGAGCTGTTAAAACATACTACAAACTGTATAGAAATCACCAAAGAAATCTATCAAAAAATTGCTTATCGCGATACTACAGAAGGTGTAGTTGCTGTTGTTAAGTCTAAAACATTTAATTTAAAAACGATTCAATTTAATACCACTACTCCACTTGTTTTAGTTTTAGAAGGCATTGAAAAACCAGGTAATATTGGTGCTATGTTGCGTACTGCTGATGCTGCAAATGTAGATGCTGTTTTTATAACAAATCCAAAAACCGATTTATTTAACCCCAATATTGTACGCTCTAGTGTTGGTTGCCTTTTTACCAATCAGATTGGGATTGGAAAATCCGAAGAAATTATTGATTTTTTACAACAGCATAAAATAAATATTTACAGTGCTACGCTTCAAAATTCTAACGAATATCACAAAAACGATTATACCAAACCAACTGCTTTAGTTGTAGGTACAGAAGCAACCGGATTAACACAAATTTGGAGAGATAAAGCAACGCAAAACATCAATATACCAATGCAAGGTCAAATAGATTCGATGAACGTTTCTGTAGCCGCTGCCATTTTAACTTTCGAAGCTAAAAGACAACGTGGGTTTTAGTCTATCTGTATCTAAAACATTTTTTTCTGTAAATTAGCTATTTAGTTAAAATGAAATGATAGCTTAAAATTACTTCTTGTTTAATTAAAAAATTATTTGATGAAAAAAAAAGTAATTATTTATTATAATAAAATCCGTCAGCAACTATGGTTTAGACCGCTTTTATTCTGTTTATTTTCAGTTTTTGGGGCACTCTTAGCACATCAAATAGATGGTTTTGGAATTAGCAAACATGTTCCTAGTATAGACACAGACTCTATAAAAGGGCTTTTAGATACCATATCTTCAAGTATGTTGGTAATTTCTATATTTGCTGTAACATCTATGCTATCTGCATTTTCATCAGCAAGTAGCACGGCAACTCCAAGGTCTTTTAAAATTGTAGTTACAGATGACGTTTCTCAAAATGCTCTATCCGTTTTTATCGGAGCCTTTATATTTAGTATAGTTGCTACTATAGCTCTTGATAATGGGTATTATCAAAAAGCAGGTAGGTTTTTACTTTTTTTATTAACCTTAATATTATTTACTGTTGTTATTTTAACATTTTTACGATGGGTAGATAAAATTTCAAGATTAGGTCGTTTAGAGCACACAATACAACAAATAGAAACGGTAGCTTCTAAAGCTTTAGCAACTTATATTAAATACCCAAATCTAAAAGCTAATCCCATTAAAAAAAAATTTAATAAGGCTAATGCTATATGCGGAAACACAATTGGTTATATACAACACATTAATATAGAAGTATTACATGAATTGGCTGAAGAAAAAAAAATAAAAATTCAACTAAATTGTTTACCAGGAAAATTTATTAATAAAAACTTTGTTGTTGCTTATGTTAGCGAGACTGATATAGAAATTAAAGAAATACAACAAAGTATTAATAGTGCGATTCATGTAGGTCATAATAGGTTGTATGAAGATGATCCTAGATTAGGATTTACCTCTTTAACCGAAATTGCAAGTAGAGCTTTATCACCAGGGATAAATGACCCTGGCACAGCAATACAAATTATTGGTTGCCATGAGAGGCTCTTTTTTTTATGGCAACAAAAAGCTCAAGAAGAAGAACAAGAACATGAAATTACATATAATCGTGTTGAAGTGCCCCAAATAGCTATCGCTGATTTTTTTGATGATGCTTTTAGACCAATTGCAAGAGACGGTGCTAATAATATTGAGGTTATGCTAAGATTACAAAAAACCTTTAAATCAATTGCAACCATTGATAATGATAAATTCAAAAAAAATGCTTTAAAAAATTCTGAGGACGCATATAATAGAGCTGAAAAGGCTATTGAGTTTAATAATGATTTAATTTTATTACGAAAAAAGTGTTTATTTTAAAATAAATCATCAATTAACATATTCCAAAATTACTATCTACACGAACCAATTTATTTTAGTAATTTCGAATTTCTAAATAGCGTTAATGAAAGTCTGTATTGCCGAAAAGCCGAGTGTAGCTCGCGAAATTGCTAATATATTAGGAGCCAATACCAAACGAGATGGTTATTTCGAAGGTAATGGTTATGCGGTTACCTATACTTTCGGACATTTATGCACACTTTTAGAACCTAAAGACTACAAACCGCACTGGAAAAGTTGGGATTTAAACAACTTACCCATGCTTCCCGAACGTTTTAACACCAAAGTAACCAACGATGGTGGTATAAAAAAACAGTTTAATATCGTTAAATCGTTATTTGAAAGAGCTGATGTTGTTATAAACTGTGGAGATGCTGGTACAGAAGGAGAACTCATACAACGTTGGGTAATAAACCAAGCAAATTATAAAGGTGAAGTACAACGCTTATGGATTTCTTCACTAACTGAAGAAGCTATTAGAGAAGGTTTTAATAATTTAAAACCAGCCGAACAGTATGATAATTTATACTACGCAGGTTTTTCTCGTGCCATTGGCGATTGGTTATTAGGTTTAAATGCAACACGATTATATACCGTTAAATTCGGGGGTTATAAACAAGTATTGTCGGTTGGTAGAGTGCAAACCCCTACCCTAGCCATGTTAGTGAATCGTTTTAAAGAAATTCAACATTTTAAACCACAACCTTATTGGGAACTACAAACTTTATATCGCGAAACACTTTTTAGTTACGAAGAAGGGCGTTTTTTAAAGAAAGAAGAAGGTCAGGTTTTTGCTGATAAAGTAAAAGAAAGCGATTTCGAAATTACTTCGGTTACCAAAAAGAAAGGAAAAGAATACGCACCTAAATTATTCGATTTAACAGGTTTGCAGGTATATTGTAATAATAAATTTGGCTTTTCTGCGGATGAAACCCTAAAAATGGTTCAGAAGCTTTATGAAATGAAAGTTGTTACCTATCCAAGGGTTGATACTACTTTTTTACCTAACGATGTCTACCCAAAAGTAGCAGGTATTTTAGGTAAGCTTACAAATTACAGTCAGTTAACAAAACCTTTATTAGGACAGAAAATAAAGAAATCTAAAAAGGTTTTTGACGATAAAAAAGTAACCGATCACCACGCTATTATTCCTACCGGAATTCAGAATAATTTACAGTACAATCAACAACAAGTGTATGATATTATTACACGTCGTTTTATTGCTGTTTTTTATCCAGAAAGTGATGTTTCTAACACTTCGGTAATTGGTGTAGTTGATAAAATAGCTTTTAAAACAAGCGGAAAAGAAATAGTATCCAAAGGATGGCGTGTTGTTTTTGAGCACGGAAACGATACTAAAAAAACAGAAGCAAACACCTTACCTACTTTTGTAAAAGGTGAAAAAGGACCACATGAACCTAGCTTTTTAGAAAAAGAAACCAAACCGCCACGTAATTATACTGAAGCAAGTTTATTACGTGCTATGGAAACTGCGGGAAAGCAGGTTGATGATGATGAAATGCGAGAATTGATGAAAGAAAACGGAATTGGTCGTCCGTCTACTCGTGCAAGTATTATAGAAACTTTATTTAGAAGAAAATATATAGAACGTCAAAAAAAATTAGTGATTCCTACCCAAACAGGAATCGATTTAATTGATTTAATTGACAATGAATTATTAAAATCTGCCGAATTAACCGGTCGTTGGGAAAAACGTTTAAAAGAAATTGAACGAGGAGAATTTAATGCCGGAACTTTCATAAACAACATGAAAAAAATGGTAGACGAATTAGTGTACGAAGTCCGTTCTAGTACTAAAACAAAACGACTGTCTTCAGAAAATGAAGCTCCGAAACCAAAACCAAAAAAGGCAGCATCTAAGAAAAAATCAGTAGTATCTAAAGAATGTCCGAAATGTAAAAAAGGTCAGTTATTAAAAGGAAGTACCGCCTACGGATGTTCAGCTTATAAAAGCGGATGTGACTTTAAATTACCTTTTAGTTTTATGGATAAAAAAATATCTGAGAATCAATTAATTCGCTTGATTGACAAAGGATGTACTACTAATTTAAAAGGGTTTAAGCACGGCAACGATAAAGTTGAAGGATTGGTTCGTTTTGATGCTAATTTCAATTTAAAACTAGAACAAAAACAAACGTCGGTTAAAGCGCAATCGAAAACAACCGAAGTTTCTGAAACAATTATTTGTCCGAAATGTAAAAAAGGAACTGTTTTAAAAGGAAAATCTGCTTACGGATGTTCTCATTACAAAAATGGTTGTGATTTTGTATTTACTTTTGATAATATCAAAAAAATAGCCAACGGACAAACGTTAACTAAAGAGTTGGTTTTAAAAATTATAAGTTCTAGTTAAATTAAATGTCATTACGAGTGAAGAATCAACAAAGTAATCTCTTACAATAAGATTGCTTAATTTTTATTCGCAATGACAAAGCATTAAAACATTAAACTTACTATTTAACGTCATTA
>NZ_JAQJCU010000017.1:0-44620 GCF_029125915.1 Tenacibaculum bernardetii | reverse complement strand
CATTCAGCTTGGAAGGCTGACGCTCTACCAACTGAGCTACTTTCGCATTGGTAAAGATTATTGCAATTACTTGCTGTGCTTTTAAATAAAAATAAGTTCTATTGTAAAGCGGTTGCAAATATAAAATAGTTTCTAGAATTTACAATGGTTTTTTACATAAAATTAATAAAATTTTTGATCTTCTCTCATAACTTTCACGAAATGAAAACCATAGATCTCAAATCCTTCATTATAATAAAATTTATGTGACTTCCTATTGCCTGTATAAGTGTTTAATTCGGCTGCTTCACATCCTTTAGCTTTTGTATAATCGTAAATCCATTCAAAAAATAGCTTTCCTAAATTTTTACCGCGGTATTTTTTATCAATAATAACATGATCTGGTTCTACACTTTTTCCCAGGTAATGACGCATACTATACCAAAGGCCAGAAATACCAATTAATAAATTATCATCAAAAATATTAACACACTCGTATGTGTTATAAGTAGCCATTTCTAATACACGTTCTTTTAAAAGATTAGTAGAAGTAGTTGTATTTATCTTTTTTATCAATAGGTTTAAAGCTGATATTCATTAATAGTTTAAAATTTTATAGAATATTAATAAGAGTTTCGTTTCTTGTAATTATATGGTAACTTACTTCTTGTAATTACAAAGTTCGTTAATAGTTGTGTATTTAAAATTAAAATCATGAAATTTAAAAAAGTAATAGCAGTAAGTTTATTAGGTGTATTTAGTTTAGGTGTTTTTTCTCAAAAAAAAGAAGTGAAAATTTCTTCTGAAAAAATAACAGAAAATATTTATATGTTGCAAGGTCAAGGTGGAAATATCGGAATTTTTGTAGGAAAAGAAGGTGTTTTTATGATTGATGATCAGTTTGCTCCCTTAACAGATAAAATTACCAGTAAAATCAAAGAAATTACAGATAAACCAATAAAATATTTGGTTAATACACATTGGCATGGAGATCATACAGGAGGAAATGAAAATCTAAAAAAAGAAGGTGTTTTAATATTTTCGCAGGAAAATGTTAGAAAAAGAATGAGTATGGATCAGGTTATAAAAGGGAAAAACAAAAAAGCAGCACCAAAAGAAGCATTACCTGTAATAACCTTTTCTAAAGATATGATGTTTCATATAGATGATGAAGATATTTTAGTGTCTCATGTTCATAACGCACATACCGACGGAGATTCTCATGTGTATTTTTTAAATAGTAATGTAATACATATGGGAGATACTTATTTTCAAGGAAAATTTCCTTTTATAGATATAGAAACGGGTGGAAGTATTGATGGTTATATAGCGTCTATAGGCAAGGTTTTGATGCTTGCAGATGATAAAACAAAAATTATTCCTGGACATAGAAGTGTTTCTAATAAGAAAGAGTTACAAATTTATAAAAGCATGTTGGTAACTTTAAGAAGCCGTGTGCAAGAAGCTTTAAATGAAGGAAAGTCGTTTGATGAAGTATCTAAAGATAGTAATATTACCAAAGAGTATAAGGATGAATATGGAGCATGGTTTATATCTGCTAAAAAATTTCGAGAAACTATATATAAGAGTTTAAAGGATAAGAAATGATTAATATTAAAGAAATTAAAGCAGAAGATACCTACGAGATAAGATTATCTGTTTTACGAAAAGAAATTGATTTACCGTATAAATTTAAAGAAGACTTTGATGAAAGTACTTTTCATTTGGGCGCCTATCATAATAATGAGTTAGTAGGAGTTGCAAGTTTTATTAAAAATAAAATGGAGGATTTTGAAGAGGATCAATACCAATTAAGAGGAATGGCTACAGTCTTAAAAGTGAGAGGTAAAGGTTATGGTAAAAAGATAATTAATGAATCAAAGAATATTTTAGGTCAAAAAAACACACATATTTTATGGTGTAATGCTCGTAAAGAGGCAGTTTCTTTTTATGAAGAGTTAAATTTTAATAAAGTAGGAGCAGTATTTAATGTTGATAAAGTAGGCGAGCATTTTAAAATGTTTACTAAAATTTAGGTAAAAAAAAACTCAAACCGTTAAGTTTGAGTTTAGTAGCGAAGAGCAGATTTGAACTGCCGACCTCAGGGTTATGAATCCTGCGCTCTAACCAACTGAGCTACCTCGCCTAATGCGGGTGCAAATATACAAGATATTTGGTTTTAAGCAACAAAAAATGAAATTTTTTTTTAAAAAATAAAGATATATATTGCCACCTCAAGAAAAAAAAAATGAGTAAAGTAAAGTTCGAATTAGAATTCCCGATACATGCATCACCAAGTATGTTATATAATAGTTTAGCAACTCCCTCAGGATTAGAGGAATGGTTTGCTGATAGAGTTAATTCTCGAGGAAAATTAATCACTTTTATGTGGGATGATTCTGAAGAAGAAGCAAAAATATTAGCTAAAAAGAATAATGAACGCATTAAATTTAAATGGGAAGAAAGTGAAGATGATGAAAGTTATTTTGAATTTAGAATAGAAGTAGATCCTTTAACTAAAGATGTAGTGGTAATTGTTACCGACTTTGCAGATGATAAAGATGCTGTAGAAGAAGCAAAAATGTTATGGGAAAGCCAAATAGAAAGTCTAAAAAACAGTATAGGAGCTTAATCTTTTATAGTAGCTATTAAAAACTCGACATTTTGTCGAGTTTTTTTATGGCTACTAATTACCTAAGCTGTAAATTTGCAATCAAATTTTTTGAGAGATGCTAAATTTTAACGGGAAAATAATATCAAATAAAGAATTACAATTATCTAACAATAATAGAGCCTTTAAATATGGTGACGCTATTTTTGAAACGGTAAGAGTACTTAATGCTAAAGTTGTTTTTTTCGAGGATCATTATTTTAGGTTAATGGCATCTATGAGAATGCTACGTATGAAAATACCGATGGAGTTTACGTTAGAATTCTTGCAAGAAGAAATTTTAAAAACTACAAAAGAACTTCCAAAGGCAGATAACTATAGAGTTAGATTAACTGTTTACCGAAAGGATGGAGGATTGTATAAACCTGAGTCAAACGAAATTGATTACTTAATAGAAGCATCTGAGTTTACTTATATAGAAAAATCTAGTTATAAAGTAGATTTGTTTAAGGATTTTTATAACTATTCAGGGTTGTTATCAACTATAAAAACTTCTAATAGGATGTTAAATACATTGTCTGCTGTTTTTGCAGATGAAAATGATTTAGACAATTGTATATTATTAAATGAAAGAAAAGGGGTTGTTGAAGCAACGAATGGAAATATTTTTATAATAAAAGATAACATAATAAAAACTCCGGCCTTAACAGAAGGATGTATAAAGGGAATTGTTAGAAAGAAAGTAATTGAAATTCTAGAGAAAAACTCAGAATACATTATTGAAGAAACTACAATTTCTCCGTTCGAATTACAAAAAGCAGATGAGGTTTTTATAACCAATGCAATTATAGGTATTCAAACGGTAACTAATTATCGTAAGAAAGAGTTTACCTCAAATATCACTAATAAAATTAAAAGTAGTTTAAAATTAGTAACAATAACAGGTTAATTCATTTGAATATCACTTGGTGCATTTGCCCAAATTTTATACTTACCGCCTTTTTGCAGCAGCTTTTCTTTCCACAGGTTTTTGTCGTTTGTTGTTAAAATATTTGTGTAATCATTTTCTGAAATAAACCAAGAATCGGTATTTAATTCATCTTCTAGTTGATTTGTTTCCCAACCAGAATATCCTAAAAAGAAACGTATATCAGTTGATTTTAATTTATTGCTTGTTAAAAGTTCCTTTAAAAGCTCAAAATTACCTCCCCAATAAATACCATTTGCAACTTCAATACTATTAGGTATTAAATTTGGTACTTTGTGTATAAAGTATAAGTTATCTTCCTCTACCGGACCTCCTTGGTATATTGTGAAATCACAATCTATTTCGGGCACTAAATCACTTAGTACGTAATTTAAAGGTTTGTTTAATATAAAGCCAACAGAGCTTTTTGACGTGTGTTCTGTTAATAAGATAATAGTTCTCTTAAAAGAACAATCATTTAAAATAGTAGGCTCTGCAATTAACAACCTGCCTTTTTCGAGTTTAAGTGCAACCATATACTTAATTATTTACATCACTAAAATAGGTAAAATTTTAATAAAAATTTAACATAGTTGTTAAAATATATAGTAAATAGTAAAAAAAGTTTATATTTTTTCTAAAATATGAATAACTTCATTTCGTTTTCGAACAGAAACAGGTATTGTAATTTTGTTTTTTAAGACCAAATATCCTCCGTCAGATTTAATGAACTCTTTGATATACTGTATGTTAATTAAGTGACTTTGGTGTACTCTAATAAATTCAAATTCTTTTAACATGTCTGCAAAGTACTTGAGTGTTTTACCAACTAAAATTTTTTGATTATCGATTAAAAAGAACTCTGTATAGTTATTATCGGACTTGCAACGTACAATATCATCTAAGTTTACCACAATAATTTTATCAGAAGTGCTTAAAGAAATCTTTTTTGGGCGCAAATTAGGTTGCTTTATAGATTCTTGTAAAACAGTTAATTGTTCCTTATCTGGTTTAATTTGAGTTTTAGCTTTATCAATGGCATTAGATAAATCTTCATTCGTATATGGTTTTAATATATAATCGATGGCAGCGAACTTAAAAGCTTTAATAGCGTACTCATCACTTGCGGTAACAAAAATTATTTTTGATGATAAATTAGGGTGAATTTCAAGAACATCAAAACCAGTGCCGTCACCAAGCATAATATCTAAAAATAAAATATCGGGTTGTTTTTTTCTTAATAATATGGATGCTTCTACAACACTTTTTGCGGTACCGATTATTTCTATTTCTTTGTAGTTATTTAAAATGTCGTTTTGTAACATTTTTAAAGCAGATGGCATATCATCAACAATAATAGCAGTTAATTTACTCATGTTAAAAATCAGTTTTTAAAGGAATTCTAAAAGATACTTTTGTTCCGGTTACCTTATTTTTATGGATGATTTCATCAATATTAAATAGGCTTTTTTTAGACAAGGCTCTAATACGTTCTTCAGTGATTTTAATAGCAACTGAATTATGAGAATTTGCGTTAGTGTCTTTTTTTAATTGATGAATTCCGATACCGTTATCAATAATAGTACATACTAAAAACTGATTCTTAATAGAGAAATCAATCGTAATTTTACCTTCTGATGTTGTTTTAAAAGCATGTTTAATACTATTTTCAACAAAAGGCTGAATTAGCATAGGCGGAATTAATATTTCTTCAGGATCTAGTTTTAAATCGGTAATAATTTCATATTTAAAAGTATTTGAACTCATTTGCTGCTCTAACTCTATATAGTTTTTAAGAACTGATATTTCTTCAGTTAAACTAATTTCTTCTTGTCTAGAATTATGTAGAATTCCACGTAACAACGTTGCAAATTTACTTATTGTTGTATTGAGTTCTGCAGATTTTCTGGTAGTGCCTAAAGCTTTAATTCCGTTTAAAACATTAAAAATAAAATGCGGATTCATTTGTAACTGCAGTGCTTTTTGCTCTAGCGACAATAAATGATTTTCTAACTGTAGTTTTTTAACTTTAGCTTTGTTTTTAGCTTTAATTTTTCGAATATAAAATAAAGTTACCACTGTTAATAAAAAGAATATTAAAGTGATGTTTGCCCATATAAACCAGTTTTTTTGATAAATAGGTGTATCAATAAAAAATTGAAAATGTATTGGCTTGCTTATTTTTTTAGCACTTTTTGATTGTACCGAAAAAGTATAGTTTCCGTAGTTTAAATATGGAAAGTCTACGGTATTTTTAGAAGTCCAATTACTAAATTCATTATTTAATTTATAGCGGTATAAAACATCTTTCGGATTGTTAATGTTAACCGTTTTATAAGTAAATGAAATATGGTTTTTAGTAGGTTTTAATTGTAAGGTTTTTTGGTAGTTGTTAATATCTATGCTGTCTAATGATTTGTAAACCACTTCAATATTTTGAAAGGTAATTACAGGATTTTTTTCTGTAACATTCTTACCTTTTAACTTATAAACACCTTTGTTTTTTGTGGCAATCCAAATATTCTTTTGTTGATCCTGAAAAACAGTATTTATTTTATTTGTTGTTAATGTATTGTATTTGTTGATGTTTTTTTCAAAGTTAAAATTTTCATTAAGTATTTCAATTCCGTCATTTTCAGAAATAATCCAAAATTGATTGTTAATAAATTTAATATCAATTATGTTCATTAAAGAGCTAGTAATTGTCTTAACCTGGTCGTTATTAATTAATTTAATGCCGTTGTTATAAGTAGCTGCAATTGTCTTTTTTTTATGAAAGATAATAGAAGTGTAATTACCTAAGTCTATTCTTTTTAAAAGAGTCGGATTAATTAATTTATCTAGTTTCCATAACCCTTTGTTGGTCGCAATCCAATAAAATGAACCGTCAAATTTTAAATTGTTTATTTTATTTAAATCAATCTGAAAATTGGTTCGAATATTAGAAAGGAAATCTTCACGAACTCTTAATATACCTTTATCTGTACCTAAAAAAGTACCATGATTTGTAGTTAGTATACAGTTAATTTTTTTTTCATCAAAAGAACTAAATATATTATTATTTCTAATACTTAATCCGTTATTACTACCAATATAAAGAGTGTTTTTCGTAGTAGTAACAACTGTTGATTTATCAGTTAGTAATCCGTCTTTTTTGCTAAAGTTTATAAACTCATATCCGTCAAAACGAGAGATTCCTTTATTAGAAGTAAACCATAAATAACCAATTTCATCTTGTGTAATATCAGTAATAGTTAAACTAGGTAACCCATCATTTAAATTATAATTTTTTAGCGTGTTTAACTGTGCAACTGTATTTGTAACAGTTAATGAAAAGATAAAAATAAATACATATTTAAGTAACTTCATAATAACAAACTTAACCAATTTAAACGTCATCGCGATAAAGTATAAGAAGTAATCTTTTTAAGATAAATACTGTTACTTTATTAGCGATGACGTTCCCCAAATATTAAATTATTTCATAGCGTATAAGCGTTTATTATTCGTGTCGGGTTTAATGTGTTCTAAGTCGCCAAAAGGTTTTGTAAGTGGCTTTAATACACACAGCACAGATGTTTTTCCTTTAATAAGTAACTTACTATCTTTTATTTTATAGGTCCATCTAAATTTTTCAACAGGAATATTTAGTTTATTCATCTTTTTCATTAAATCTTCATCATTGGCAATAAAATCCATTAACTCTTCTTGCATTACAAAAGTTGGAATTTCTTCATCTGAATGTAAATAATTAACTTCTAAACTTACAGGCACACTAAATTGTTTTGTATATGGCTCGCCTATGTAACGCTCTCTTTCGTTTGTTAAAGCAGCAAACCAATCTATGTCTCTTTCCTTCGGATATTTTTTAGCAATTTCTTTAGATAAATCTACTTTTCCTGGCGAATTTGCTGTCGGATAAAATACGTAATATGGTGCTGCTAAATAGTGATTCGTAAACTCGCCTCCGAATATATTAAAGTAAGGTGAAGCTACAACTTGCGGAACTTCATCCGTAGAAAAAGCTTGTTTTAAACTATTTAAAAGTGCTTCATTTTTACCTAAGCCGTTTGAATGAAATACAATTTTAGTGTTTATATTAATTCCTTTTTTTAGTGTTGGTAAATTACCTTTAGAAATACTTTTTTGTAAAGATTCTGTTGTAATTTTTTCTCCGTTTACAACCGTTTCAAGATGCATTCCTTTAAATGGGGTACTGTAGTTAACAATATGAATATCGCCGTACGGATTTTCAGTAGCGTTTTTATTCATCCACGTAATAATTTCTTCTAAAGAATATTCCTCATTTATGACACGGTATTTTTTATCTTTAAAATAAGCTCTAGCGTTATCATAAAATTTACTATCGCTTTTGTCATATCCAGCAATAAATACAATTGGTTTTCTTGAATTTAAATTAATCTTGTTTCCCGTTTCTTCTTTTTTAGCAATGTTTCCCAGCTCTTGAGTGTTGCTTTTTCTTGTTTTATCACAGCTTGTAAATGTTCCGATTAATAGTAGTAATCCCATTACTATTCCTACTTTTAAAATGTGTTGTTTCATAGGTATTGTTTTTAAGGTTATTATTTTATTATTGTTGTAATATGATCGTCACGTTCTTCTCTAAATTAAAATTAGTAGATAATTTATTTAAAATGTTTGGCAAGTTTCTGTCACTAATCCATTGACCATTTTTTTGCTTCTCAACAGAAGCTATTAATCCGTTGTTGTTTATCTGTAATTTTAAGCTGTTATATTTGCTTAAATACATTTTTAATACTGATGAGTAATTGTTGTTTGACCACATAATATTTGTTTTATATGTTCAAAAGTAGGAAGGAAGTAAGGAGTAATTTTAAGCTAATTAGAATTCGTAGTATATAAATTAGAATTCGTTAAAAAAGGAGTATATATAACTTAGTCTATACTTTTTAATTTACTTAAAGTAGGCATTTAAGTAGTGGTCGCTTAATATACTTTTAAGATTGTAAATTACTAAATGTTTAAAAAGTTCATCTTTATTAAAAAGTTCAAATAAGTTATTTTCTTTAAAAACAAGGTTGTCAATTCTAAAAAAATAAATTTTAACTATTAATTTTAAGTTTACCTCTGGTTTAATATCACCAGAATCTTGTGCTTTTTTTAATAAGTTGTATACTGTTTTATTAGATAATTCTTCAATAAATACGTCAAACAAGGTACTTGCTTTTGGGTAGTATTTATTTAAGCCAAAAAGAAAAGAGGGTTTAAAGTATTTTAAATACTCAAACCCTCTTTTATAAATTAATACGACACATAAGATAGGATCATCATTGTTATTGTTAATGATCTTATTTATGTCGTTTTTATATTTATTTAATAAGCTTTCTAGACTAGAAGTTACTAAGTCTTCTTTGTTTTTGAAAAAAGAATAAATTGTTTTTTTTGATATTCCAAGCTCACTTGCTAAATCGTCTAAAGTCACGTGTTTACTGCCAAACTGGGTAAATTTAGAGATAGCGAATTCTAGCAACTGAGCTTTGGTAATCATTTTAAGTTTATTTTATACGAGCCATTAATTTATCTCCATCCACCACCAAGTGCTTCATATAAATCAACAACAGACACTAGTTGTTGTAGTTGACTGTCAATAATATTAAGTTCTGCACTTAAGGCACTTTGTCTTGCTGTTAATAAATCTAAATAGTTAGCATAACCATTTTTAAGTAATTCTTCAGAGTTCGCTTCAGCTGTGCGTAAAGCTTCAACTTCATTTCTTCTGAATTCGAATTTCTTAACCTCAGACTCGTAACTAAACAGCGCATTAGATACTTCTGTACCCGCTGTTAATAAAGTCTTTTTAAACTGAAGTAAAGATTGTTCTTGCTGTGCAATGGTAACTTCTTTTTGAGTTTTTAACTTTCTTTGATTAAAAAGAGGTTGTGTTAAGCCTCCAACAATGTTAGAAAACAGTGAATTAGCATTTAATAAATTATCTAATTCTAAACTTTGAAACCCTCCTGAAGCTGTTAATGTTAATGACGGGTATAGGTTGCTTTTTGCTACGTTAGTTAACTCAAATGATTGTATTAAGTTATATTCGGCAGCCATAACATCGGGTCTGTTACTAAGTAAAGTAGATGGTACTCCTAGTACAATATCTTGTTCTATTTTTTGAATATCAAGCGTACTTCTTTTAAAACTTTGCGGTGCTTTACCTAAAAAAATACTTAAGGTATTTTCTGTTTTAAATATAGTAATTTCAATATCTATTTGTAATGCTTTTGCATTATTGTATTGTGCTATATTCTGATCGACAGCAACTTGTGTTACCTGACCAGCATCTTTTAAGGCTTTAATAGTTGTTACACCACTTTCTCTTGTAGCTATGGTTTGTTTTGTAATTTCTAATTGAGCATCTAAAGCAAGTAAGTTATAGTATGTGTTTGCTATACTAGAAATTAACTGGGTTTTTACAGCTTGATGTCCTGCTACACTTTTTAAATATGCTGCTTGCGTTGCTCTTTTATTACTTCTTATTTTACCCCAAATATCTGCTTCCCAAGATAAGTTAGCGGTTAAATCAAACTGATCTGTAGATCTTTCACTTAAAAAAGCACCAAATTGTGTGTTTTTAGATTGATCTTGATGCGTCCATTTTGTACCTATACTTGCAGATGGAAAATAACCAGCCTTACCTTGTTTGGCGTAAGATTGTGCTGCTATTATTTGTTGTAAAGCAATACGAATGTCTATATTATTTTGCAAGCCCTCTTCTATATACTGCTGAAGATATTGGTCTTTAAATAATGTTTTCCAAGATATATTTGCAATAGATATACTATCTGCTGGTAAATTATCTGTTCTGTAAAGAGCTTCCGTTTCAGTATTTAAATCTGGTCTGGCGTAATCTTTAGCCACAAAACAACTTTGTAGTGTTAACACTACAATTAGTATTAAGGCTCCTTTGCTAAGATTTTTATATGTTTTATTACGTTTCATTTTTTTAGTCTTCAATAGTTTGTATTGCTGGTTTACCCGAAACTTTTTCTTGTAACCATTGGAATAGTATGAATAAGATAGGAATAACAAAGACTCCTAAAATTGTACCAATTAACATTCCTCCTGCGGCACCAGATCCAATAGAGTTGTTTCCTTCTGAACCAACACCTTTTGCTAATACTAATGGCATTAACCCTAATATAAAGGCAAACGAGGTCATTAAAATTGGACGTAAACGTGCTTTTGCTCCATGTATAGCTGCATCAACAATACTTTCTCCATTTTTTCGTCTTTGCAATGCAAACTCCACAATTAAGATGGCATTTTTAGCGAGCAACCCTATAAGCATGATTAAGGCAATTTGGAAATAAATGTTGTTTTCTAACCCAAAAAATTTAGTACTTATATATGCTCCAAATACTCCAAAAGGAATAGAAAAAACAACAGCTAATGGCAGTAAATAACTTTCATATTGTGCACTTAATAAGAAATATACAAACAGAATACTTAATATAAAAATAAACGTAGTTTGGTTACCTGCATTTACTTCTTCACGTGTTAAACCTGAATAAGCAACTGTATAATTACTTGGTAATTTTGCAACTTCTTCTTCTATAATTCTAATAGCATCTCCAGTACTAAACCCATCATTTGTTGCACCAGTTATGGTTGTAGAATTAAATAAATTGAAACGGGTTACCGATTGCGGACCATACACACGTTTTAAATTTACAAACTGTGTGATTGGTGTCATTTCGCCAGAATCAGTTCTAACATACATACTATTCAACGCATTCTCATCTGCTCTATCTTCTGGTAATGCTTGTATATATACTCTAAATTGTTTTCCGAATTTAGAGAAATCCGAAGCATAAATTCCACCGATATAGCCTTGTAATGTTGAAAAGATGCTCGTTACCGAAACTCCTTTCTCTTTAGCTAAAGGCACATTAACATCCATTTCGTATTGTGGATAGTTGGTGTTAAATGAAGATGTCGCATATTTAATTTCAGGATGTTGCATTAAAGCCATCGTAAAATCATTCTTTGCTTTATCTAAATCTGCAAATTCGCCACCAAACTTATCTAATAAGTTAATTTCAAAACCAGCCGAGTTTCCAAAACCACGAATACTTGGCGGTGAGAAGAAAATAATATTAGCTTCAGGGATTGATGCTGCTATACCAAATAATTTTCCGGTAATCGCTTGTGCAGAAAGTGAGGCGTCTTTACGATCTCCCCAGTCACCTAATTTAATAATTCCGAAACCGAAGTTACTACCAGCACCACTAATTAAACTTCGACCTTTAACAAAGTTTACACCGACGATTCCTTCTGTACCTTCAATTTTTTCATATAATTCTCTAGATACGGCATCTGTTCTATCTAATGATGCTCCTGGAGGTAATTCAATATTCGCGAAAATAATACCTCTATCTTCATTCGGTACAAATCCTGTAGGTGTTGTATTAGATGCCCAATAAATTCCGACACCAGCAATAACTAAAAGTAGTACTGAAATAATTTTTCTTCTATATAAAAAGTGAAGAGATCTTCCGTATCTTTCTACGGTAGCGTTAAATCCACGATTAAATAAAGTGTAAAAACGTTTTAACGGACTCTTTCCTTTTAACTCTTCATCATCTTTATGTTCCTTTAATAATAGGGCACATAACGCCGGACTTAAAGTTAAGGCGTTTACTGCCGAAATAAGAATAGCAATAATTAAGGTTACACCAAATTGCTCGTAAAATACACCAGTTGGACCAGTTACAAACGTTACAGGAATAAATACTGCTGCCATTACCAAAGTAATTGAGATAATCGCTCCAGAAATTTCGTTCATCGCTGTTAACGTTGCTTTTTTAGGATTGTGTTCACCTTCATCCATTTTCGCATGGACGGCTTCTACAACAACAATGGCATCATCGACTACAATACCAATGGCGAGTACTAATGCGAATAGCGTTAATAAGTTAATAGAATATCCAAAAACATTCAAGAAAAAGAAGGTACCAATAATAGAAACGGGTACTGCAATTGCAGGAATTAAAGTCGATCTAAAATTTTGTAAGAAGATAAAAACAACTAAGAATACTAGTAAAAAGGCTTCTAATAACGTCGTTACTACTTTATCTATCGATGCATTTAAAAATAAACTGGTATCGTATGGTACAAAAATATCTAAGCCTTCTGGTAAATCTGCTTTTACCTGTTCTAAAGTTATTTTAATATTTTCAATAATCTCTTGTGCATTAGAACCTTTAGTTTGAAAAATCCCCATAAATACAGCAGGGTTTCCTAAGCTCATTGCGTTAGACGAATAGGATTGTGCATCTAACTCAATAGTTGCAACATCTTTCAATCTTAAAAATTCACCATTTCCTAAAGCTTTTATAACAATATCACTGTATTGACTTTCATCTTTAAAACGACCGCTATATGTTAATGTATATGAAAATGATTCCCCATTATTCTGTCCTAAAGAACCTGCTGCGGCTTCTAAATTTTGTTCAGCTAAAGCGGCAGAAATATCAGAAGGTATTAAACCATATGATGCTAATTTTTCAGGATTTAACCAAATACGCATCGCATAATCTTGTTGTGAAAATACACTAACATCCCCAACACCACTAATACGTTGCATAGCAGGAATAACATTAATTTTTAAGTAATTCTGAATAAATGTGGCATCATAATTCTCACTTTCAGAATACATTGAAATAAACATTAACACACTAGTTTCTTGCTTTTGCGTTATAATACCTGTTTGTGTAACCTCAGATGGTAATAAAGGTGTTGCTCTAGCTACACGGTTCTGAACGTTTACGGCTGCAATATCGGCATCGATATTTTGATCGAAATACACTGTAATTTCTGCGGTTCCTGTGTTAGATGCCGTAGACGTAATATACGTCATACCTTCTACTCCATTGATTTGCTCTTCAATAGGAATAATTACACTTTCTAAAACGGTTTCTGCATTTGCACCTGTATAATTTGCCGTTACTTTAATGGTAGGTGGTGCAATATCTGGATACTCTTCTATAGGTAGGCTTGAAATACTAATAACTCCAAGCAACACTATAATAATAGAGATGACTGTTGAAAGCACTGGTCTTTCAATAAATGTTTTTAACATGATTACTATGTTTCTAGGTTAATTAGATTTAAATAAAGTGGCTATAGGTTTAATAGCATCTTCAAAAGAAGTGTCTTGAGGAGAAATCACCATACCGTTTCTTAATTTACCAACTCCAGATACAACAATTTTATCATTGGTATCTAAGCCAGATTCTACAACATAGAGATTATCTACAGTACCTTGAACTTTTATAATTGCTGTCTCAATTTTGTTCTCAGCTCCAAGTTTAAAAATCATAATATTTCCTTGTTGTTCAAAAGTTGCAGTTTGAGGGACAACGATGGCGTCTTTATATTCTATAGGAAATTTTATTGTACCGCTGTTTCCATTGGTTAAAATTTCATTAGGATTATCAAAAGCAGCTCTAATTTTTATCGTTCCTGTATTTTGATTAACTTGTCCTGTACTAGTCTGAATTCTTCCTTTTTCAGAATATTCTTTTCCGTTGGCCAAAATCAAACTTAAGTCAGGTGAATTATTAATACGCTCTGCTTTCGTTTTCCCTTCAGCATTTTGTAAATGGTTAATGTATTGTGCTTCGTTAAAACTAAAGAATGCATATACCTGATCAATCTCACTTACAGTAGTTAATGGACGTGCATCACTTGGGCTAATTAAAGCTCCTTCTCTAAAATTAATTGAACCCACATAGCCATCTATTGGACTTTTAATCGTTGCATAACCAATATTTGCAGAAACTCCACTTAGGTTCGCTTTTGCCTGAGCCAAATTCGCTTTTGCTGTTTCTAATTGTACAGGACTAATAATGTTCTTTTCTACAAGTGGAATCAATTTATCAACTTCTACTTGCGCTACATTAACACGAGCTTTTGCTGCACCAGCATCTTGACTTAACGATTGTGTTTCTAATTTAAAAAGACTTTGTCCTTTACGTACTTTTTCTCCTTCGTCTACATATACTTTTTCTATATATCCTGCTGTTTTTGCTCGTACATCACTATTTACTATACCTTCTATAGTTGCTGGGTAATCAGTGTAACCTGTTACTGTTTTAGTTTGTAGTTGAGATACAGGCAAGGCTAGTGGTGTTGCAGCAGCAGTTGATTTTTTTTGCTTGTCGCCTCCACAACTTACAAATGCTAAGAATACACTTAGTGTTAATATGGTATATAATTTATTATTTTTCATTTTTGGATAGTTTTAGAAATCGAATTTTTGGTTTATTAATTTTGTTCTTAATTCTTCTATAGAAGAAGTTGCTCCGTCTATAAATTTTATATAATCATTATGAAAATTTAAATCAAATTTTTCATCTTTTTTTTTAATTTTATGATTGTTTATCGTGTTTTTATATCCTTTAATCTCTAAGTGCAATTCTTTTACTTCTTGCCATTCATTGATGAGGTTGTCTATATGTTGTACAACAGAATTTTTATTTATGATAAAGTATTTTTTGCGATCACCTGTTTTAGTGAAATATGTTATTTTGTGTAAATCTTGTAAGTGATTAAGGTGAGTAGAAATAGTACTTTTACTAGCACAAAGAATTGTTACCATTTCCTCAAAAGTGGTTCCTTTTTTGCCGGTAAGAATTATATAAGCTAAAATACGAGCAGCTACAGGAGCTAGCTTTTCTCTGTTTTCTAAATGCACGCCTAGTTTTTCTACTAATCGCATTTTTTCTTGGCAGATTTCTTTCATTATTTAATTTTATGAAAACTGTTTTTTGAAAGTAAATATCACTCTACAGTTAATTTTTATGCAAAGATAATATACTGGTTCGGAACAATCCGAACTAAACGAAATTTAAATTTATTGCATTATAAATATTATTTATAATGGCGTAAATAAGGCCTGAATTATTAAAAGAACAAGAGCGATTATATTAAAATTATCATGACTTTTTCTTAAGAGAATAAATAAGACATTCATTAGATGTAGAAATAAATTATAGAAATTTATTTAAAATAGATTTTATGTTTAGTAGCAATCAGTTTTAATTTGATTTGCTTTTTGAAAAGTACTTAACGGAGTGTTTAATTGATGCAAAGAAATTCTTTCTAAAACTTTTATAACACCATTCATCATACTAATAGAACCGCAAATCATAATGGTTCCGTTGTTTTTTAATGTGGATGCAATTAAGGCTTGCTCTTTTAAAATAAGATCTTGCACATACGCTTTATCTTGTGCTTGCGAGTAAGTAATATGAATATTTTCTTCATTTAAATTTGTTAAAAAAGGCGCATACATTTTTAAAGACTCTTTAGTTCTTGCTCCCCAAAATAAATGAGTTGTAGAAGGTGAATTTAACATTCCTAAAAATGGAGCAATTCCTGTTCCGTTAGCTATTAAAATGGTGCTTTTAGATTTTTTAGAAAAATGAAATGCTTTGTTTTTTTCAATTCTAGCAAGTAAAGTATTTGCTGATTTAAGATTGAAAAGTAAATTTGAACAAACACCTAATTCGTGTTTTTTTATACTTAATAAAATATCATTGTCAATTTTCCCTACAGAATATAAGCGTTTAACGTTATCGTTTTTTGGAGTGATTGCTAGTAAATCACCTGATGAAAAGCGTATTTTTTTAAGAGGTCTTAAACGAATTAAAAAAGAAGCATCTGTATTTAATTCAGTAGTGTTTATTACCGAAAAAGCTTGCTGTTTTTTAGGTTTAGCTAGTTTTTGTTTTAGTTCTAAGTCGATATTTGTTTTTTGACTCCATTGTATCCCCCAGGTTTTAAAATCATTAAAATTTTGATTGTTAATTTTATAAAGAGGTAAAGTAGGAGAGAAGTGCTTTTTCTTTTTAAATACGTTATCAATTTCAATAGCAAACTTGCAATATTCAGGATATGCTAATGAGCCAAAACCAACTACAGCATAATTTATGGAGTTTTGCTGTTTAATTTTTTCTGCTAATGTTAAAAAGTTACCCGCATTTGAAGGAGGTTGCCCTTCGCCATAAGTTGCTGTTAAAACAATTAATTGGGTAGCTTTATTATAAGATGTGTAGTTGTTTAAATGGTCTATAAAAACAGTTTTTTTATCGGTAATTAAAGCGTTGTATAAAGAAGATGCAATACCAAAAGTACTGCCTGTTTCTGAGCCAACTAATATAATAATTTCTGAATTTTCTTTTTTAAACTTGTTCTTAGGTAATGAACTTTTACGTTTTCTTTCTAACGTCATGGCAAAACCAGAATAGATAAAAAATAAAATTGCAACACAGGATAAAAGTAAAATTATTGCCCAAATAATAGTACCACGACCGGTATGTAAAAACAAACTCCAATCTGATAAAATATAAACCCACGACAAGTTTTTATCGCTAATTATTTCACCAGAATATTGATGAACAATCAGCTCTTTGGTTTTTAATTTTAAGAAAAAAAAATCTTCGGCATCATCAGAAAAAGGAAATTCAATACTTTTAACTTCATTTAATTGAATGTCTTTAAAGATAGAGAACTCCTCAGCGGAAATTTTTTTATCCAAAGAAATCTCTGAAAAATCAAAAGTATGGTTAATGTTGTTTTCTGGTAAAAGAGAAAATTTTTCTAGAGATAAGTATACAGCGGTTACTGTAATTATTACTATAGGAATTAAGGTAAATCGACCAATAATTACATGATAATATTGATTAAAACCTTCCTTAACAACTTTAGTGAAGAAACGTATAATTCCGCCTTGCCTTTTAATGATAAGAATGCTTCCTGTAATAGTAATTAGCAATAGGAGGAAAGAGAAAAATCCAACTAAAAAACGACCGGTAGATTTTAAAAATAATGAACGATGTAAATTGGTTGTCCATTTAAAAATAGATGATTTAGAAACAACACTACTTATTTTTTTACCTGTAATAGGATTAATGTAAAACGTTTCATTTTTTCCGTTTTTGGTAATTACGGCAGCGGTAACAAAATTATGTTCATTAACATCTATAGTTATTACCTCTTTGTATTCTTTTTTTAAAGAAGAAATTGTTTGAGAAAGGGAAACGTTATCAGTAGTTATTGCATAAGGTTTTAATTGATTCGAAATAGGTTCGAAACTTAAAATTATACCGGTTACAGCAGCAATAAGTATAAAAATAGATGAAGATATAGCCAGTGTTAAATGGCTATACCTCCATACAGAAGTAGTTAATTTCATTAAATAGTATTTTACTAATTATTGCGGAATCATGCGGATGTAACGTATAAACCCTTTTCCTTCAACCTTGGTTTTTACGTTTTCTGTAGTAAGTTCGAATTCAACATCATCTTTATAGTATTCTTGATCCTCAACGGCAGATTCAAATCTAATTTTATAACCTTTATTTAATTTACTTTCCGGAATTTTAAGAATACTAATAGTTCTATTACCTCCACTAACTGTAGCTCCTGTTATCGCATCTATATCAGCTCTTTTTGTACCTTGAAACTTCCACCATTCTGTTATATCAGAATACCAATCTTCATCATCACCTTGTACATATAGCGTTTTTTCATATTCGCCATCTGGGTTTAATAAAGAAACTGTAATATAAGCACCTTCGCCTGTATAATTTTTTAATTGAATCATACATTTATAAGTAGCATCATTATAAGTAGTAAAAGCCATCGCTCCGAAAGCCAAGAATAAAATTATAAGTGTTTTTTTCATGTTATTTATGTTTAATTACTTGAGTTTATTTTAAAAAACTGATATCGGTATTTTTTAGATTTTCATTTTCTTTAGCTAAATCATATAAAGTTTCATCAAAATCTGTTTTTACATTTTTATCTGCTCCTTTGCTAAGTAAATGTTTTATGATTTTATGATTTTTAGCAATTAAAACAGCTTCCTGTAATGCTGATAATCCTTTTTTGTTTTTAGCATTGATATCAATTTTATAATCAGCTATAAAGTTTAGCATAGCAATACTTTGTTTTTTAACAGCTAGATGAAATAAAGTATTTCCGTCTTTTTGTATCTCTTCAACATTTAAACCTTTAGCTTTTAAAAGACGTAATTTTTGTTGAAATTCTGCTGTTTTTTTAGCATTGAAAGTTTTAAATAAGTAATAGTTAAGGTTATTACCTTTGGCGTCATCAATAGTAGTTTTGGCTCCTTTTTCTAATAAAAATTTAACAACCTCTAAACTGTTGCTTAAGCTATTTGTAAGGGCAGATTTTCCTTCTTTATTAGAATGATTAATGTTTTTAGTTTTTGAAGCTAATAACTTAATGACCTCTAAAGAGTTCCTTCTAGCTGCATTTATTAAAGGAGTATTTCCATTAACATCAGCTTTATTAATAGCTATTCCTTTTGATATAAAATAATTAAAAGTTGCGATGTCTTTATTTCCATAAGCTAAATTATGAATAGGGTTTTTACCTTCGTTATTAGTTATGTTAGGGTTGATGCCTAAGTTTTCTAAATATTTAAAAAAAGCTAAAGAATTGTAACCACTTCTAGAACCTCTTGAAGCTAACAAAAATGCATTTCCACCATTTTTATTTAGGTTTTTATATGGGATTTCTTTTTTTAATAATAATTGAGCTATTTTTTTATTACCATTTTTAGCAGCATAATTAAACGCTCCGTTACCATCATTATCTAAACTATTAAGAGACAATCCTTTTGCAGTAAAATAATCAACCAAGGCGAAATCTTTTAAATTAGGAATTACTAGTAACAACGCATTAGCACCATTTTCGTTTACATCATTTTTAATATCGATACCGTTTTTAATAAGTACATCGTATATTTTTGTGTTGGTTTGTCCTGCTGCCGCAGCAAAAGTTAACGGTGAAAAATTATGAGAATCTTTTAAATCTAGTCGAGCTTTATTATCAATAAGATGTTTAACTAATTCTAAATTTCCTTTATAAGCGGCCCAAAACACGTAGGTTCTTTTATCATGTGTTAGCTTATTTACATCATTATCTTTTTGTTTAAGCAGGTGTTTTATAGTAGTATTTGGTGCTTCAGCTAAAATGGCATTGGTAACAGCATCAAATCCATTAGATGTTAATGCGCTAGGGTTGTTGTTTTCTTTTATTTTTTGATCAATAATAGCAACAGTTGGTTTTGTTTTCCAGAAAGCACGATCAAAAAAAACGTTTTTTGTTTGTGCTTGTAGCATACTTGTAATGAAAACAAGTAAAAATGTAAATTGTAAATTTTTCATGTGTTTTATTTATTTTTTAACGAAAGATTCAATCGTTTTATCTATTTGTTGTTGCTCGGTTATTTGGTCTGAAAATAAGTGTTTGTATAATGGTTTGTTCTGTACTTTTTTCTCTAGAGAAAGATTGGTGTTTCTTCCATAAACTTCATCCCATTTATTTCTAACTAATTGCCATTTGTTGGTGTTTTTTTTCCACCAATCTTGCGATGCTTTACATCTATTATCAGCAACTTTAACATAAGTGTTGTAGCCTTTTTCATGTGCTAATACAATATCTTTAGTGCCTGCTTTTCTAATTATTTTCTTGTTGTCTTGATCGTGTATCCATCCGTAGTTAGTAATTTCATGGCGGTTTCCTCTTTCGGTTACATTATAGTCACTTCTTTTAGTGTATTCTCTACGAGGTAAAGGCGCATCAGTAGTATTTTCCCAGTAACTTTTTCCATCTACATGTACCCACGTTCCTGAGCCTTCGTAACGAGGACTATCATCTACTTGATATACTTTTTGTGTCCATTGTTTTTTCACATCAGCTTTTGATTTGTTTTCATATAACCAATTGTTATCTCCGTTATACATATAAAAATCTTGATTTTGATATGCCCAATCTTGTCTCCAATGTTTTACAATATGTGGTTTTGCAGGATTACCAACTTGAAGTAAATGCTGAATTGAAATATTGTTTTTACCATCTTCAATTAATTGTGCCCATTCTAAACCTTTTGCAATTTTTGTTTTTGATGGCTTATATAAAGAATCTTTACTGTTATTAAAAGTTTCCGCAAAATTAAAAGTCACTTCAAAACAGCCACACATTTTTTTTATAGCTGCTTTGTCTTTTGTCTTTTTACTTTGAGCATTTATTGTTAAAGCAGTTAATAATAACATGCTTCCTAATAATACTTTTTTCATTTTATAATTTATTTTTAGTTGAATTAAATTTTTGACAAAAATATAAATTTTATTTAGATTGATTTAAAATAAATAATATATTTGTCGAAAATTATTAAGAATGTTTCTAAATAGAAAGGTGATAGGTTTTTTTACTTTTATAAGTTTAACTGTTTTTTCGCAAGAAAAAACAGTTAAAAATAACGAGACTCTAGAAATAAATGAGTTAGAAGAGGTGATTGTTACAGCAACAAGAACTAAACGACAGTTATCATCAATACCAATGCCTGTTACGCTAATACCTAAAGAACAGCTTGTGAAATCGGGAGCAATACGTTTAAAAGATATTTTGTTAGAACAAACAGGAATCGCTTTAGTTTCTGACTTTTGAGGCTCAGAAGGAGTCCAATTACAAGGTGTTGCGGCAGATTATACTTTAATTTTAATTGACGGTGTTCCGGTTGTAGGAAGAACTTCTGGAAACATTGATTTAAATAGATTAACGGTTAATAACATAAAACAAATTGAAATAGTTAAAGGACCTTCTTCATCTTTATACGGTTCTGAAGCTATTGGTGGTGTAATAAATATAATTACCGAGCAACCAAAAAATGAAAAATTAAAAGGAACTGTTAGTTATTATGTAAAAGGCGGTGCTGCAAATGAGTTAGATATTAATACAAACGTTTATGTGAAAAGGAAGGGTTTTGGGTTGGTTTCGGGAATAAATTTAAACTCGAGTAATGGTTTTGATTTATCACCTGAAACTACTCCAAAAACAACAGAAGCACACCAAAATTTTACTGGACATTTAAAGTTAAGTTACGATTTTTCTAATCAATTAAAAGTTAGTGTAGCGAATCGATTTTATCAACAAAATCAGCATAAAAGTAAACAAACCGATTGGAATGTTAATACTACAATTAATCATAAAATAACCGACAAATGGCAGTTAGATTATAATTTTTATACCACAAAGTATAAGGCAGAAAGTGTATTTAATAATGATGAAACATTGTATAAACAAACTTTGCTACGACCAGAAATTAAATCGACAAATAAGTTTAATTACGGAACTTTAATTTTAGGAATAGGAGCTAATTTTGACGCTTTAGAAAGAACCGAGTTCAATGGTATTAAAAAATACGATACACCTTATGTGTTTGGACAGTTTGATTTTAATCCAACCCATAATTTAAATGTAATTATAGGCGCTCGATTTGAAAATAGTAATCAATACAAATCAGCATTTACACCCAAAATATCATCAAGCTATAAAATTAATAGTTGGCTCACGGCAAAAGTATCGGTAGGTTACGGATTTAAAGCACCTGATTTTAGGCAACTATATTTTAATTTTAGAAATTCAGCAAGCGGATACGTGGTTTTAGGAACCCAATCGTTACATGATTTGTATGGTAATCTACCAGAAATACAATCAATTGATAAAGAATTAAAACCAGAAAGTTCTGTTGGTTATAACTTCGGATTTGAATTAAAACCATTACCAAGCTTAAAACTAAATATTAATTTATTTAGAAATGATATTAAAGACTTGATTGATACGTATGACACTCAATTAAATGCGTCAATATTAGGTTTGCCCGCCGGAACACGTACATTTTCATACAGAAATACAAACAAAGTATACACACAAGGAGTAGAGCTAGAGGCGAATTATAAACTATCCTCAAATTTTAACATTTTAGGAGGGTATCAATTTTTGGATACGGGCGATAAATCGCAAGAAGATTTAATAAAGTCAGGTAAGGTTTTTTACAGAAGAACACCGTTGTCTTCATCGGAAAAAATGACAATTTCAAATTATTATGGGTTGCCAAATCGATCAAAGCACATGGCAAACTTTAAAGTTTTTTATGAAAATTATCAGCATGATTTTTCAGCAAATATAAGAGCAGTGTACAGAAGTAAACATGCCTTGTTTGATACGAATAACAGTCAAGGAATTATTGATGAGTATGATGATTTTGTTGTAGGCAATACACAGGTTAATATAGCAGCCTCAAAAACATTTTTCAATTTGATGAATGTTCAACTTGGTGTTAATAATATTTTCGATGAAAAAGGAACAGAAAATAAAAGCACCTTTAAAAATAACGATAGTGTTTTGCGCTTAGGAAGCACTTATTATGGTAGAGTCCAATTTAATTTTTAATATATAAATCAATAAAAAATGAGAATTTTAAAATCAGTTTTAATAGTAGTAATGTTAAGTTTTGTAGCTGTTTCATGTAGTGAGAATAATGATACATTACCTGATGAGGTGGTTGCTAAACAAGTAGTTAATTTACACGCAAAAGAAACAACGGATCGATCTGTACATCCAGCGGTAGTTTCAGGAGAGTTTGTTAAATTCAGTTTTAGTACGGGTGCAGTAACAACAGGTGATAATTGGGATATTGCTTTTAGAGGAACTACCATTTTGGTTAACGGAGGTGTTTCTACAGGAATTACAAATGAACCTGAAAGAAAAAAAGAAGCAGCTTTAGCATTAGTAGAAGGTGTATTTTCAGATGTTAAAACTGCACCTTTAGAGAATACCTTTAAACAAGATGCTATTGAAGCATTAGCACTACCAAAAACCACATGGTATTCTTATGATAGAGAAGATCGTAGCATAGACCCTGTAGCCGGAAAAATTATAGTCGTAAAAACAAATGACGGACATTATGCTAAAATGGAAATTATAAGTTATTATAAAGATATGGATAGCTCAAATTCTGCAGACCCTGTAAATTCAGGCGCACAATATTACACGTTTAATTATGTGTATAACGTTAATACTGGAGATAAAAATCTTCAGTAATTGTTAATTATTTTGTTAGTTTTTGTTAATGAAAAGCTGTTTTGGTTAGTCACCAAGCAGCTTTTTTATTCGTTTAATATCTGTTCGATATAAAAATTTTGATTTTAAATTGTCACTTCGAGTAATTTTCTATTGAAAATTGTATCAAGAAGTATAGTTTAAAAAACAAAAAATGTTGTTTTCTATAATTAAATTCTTGCATAATTTCACTCGAACTGACACTTTTTCTTATATCGAACTTATATTAAATTAGTTTCTCTTGTAAATACTTAGCGGTATAAGATGCTTTATTTTTAACTAACTCTTCAGGCGTTCCAGTAAAAATTAAATTCCCGCCATTTTTACCACCTTCTAAACCAAGATCGATAATATAATCGGCACATTTAATTAACTCGATATTATGTTCAATAACAATTATCGAATGTCCTTTTTCGATTAAAGCATTAAACGATGCTAATAGTTTTTTAATGTCATGAAAATGCAATCCAGTTGTAGGTTCATCAAAAATAAATAAAGCTTTGTCCTTAGTATTTCCTTTTATTAAAAACGAGGCTAATTTTATACGTTGCGCTTCTCCACCAGATAAGGTTGAAGACGATTGCCCTAATTGCACATACCCTAAACCAACATCTTGCAAAGGTTTTAATTTTTTAGCAATTTTAGGTTGTTCGTGTTCCGAGAAAAAAGCAACAGCATCATCAATAGTTGAATTTAAAATGTCATCGATAGATTTCCCTCCAAAAGTAACTTCTAACACTTCTTTTTTAAAGCGTTTTCCGTTACAGGTATCGCACTGCAAATGCACGTCGGCCATAAATTGCATTTCAATCGTAACTTCACCTTCACCTTTACAAACCTCGCAACGACCACCTTCTACATTAAAAGAAAAATGTTTAGGTTGGTAATTTCTTATGTTAGATAGTTTTTGATCTGATAACAATTTACGAATGTCATCGTAAGCTTTAATATAAGTAACAGGGTTTGATCTTGAAGAACGCCCAATCGGATTTTGATCGATAAATTCAATATGTTTTAAAGTATCAAAACTTCCTGTTATGTTGGTGTATTGGCCAACTTTATCTCCATATCCGTTTAGCTTTTTCTGCATTGCAGGATATAAAATTTTCTTAACCAACGTACTTTTTCCACTACCTGAAACTCCTGTAATTACCGTTAAGTTGTTTAAAGGAAAAGAAACATCTACATTTTTTAAGTTGTTTTCTCGTGCACCAATAATATTAATGGTGTTTTTTGATGTTCTGCGAGAAGTTGGAATATCAATTTTTAATTCTTCGGATAAATATTTAGCCGTTAACGAATCTGATTTCATAATAGCATCAAAAGTACCTTCGGCAACTACGTGTCCGCCATAAGTACCTGCTTCAGGGCCGATATCAATAATATAATCAGCTTCTTTCATAATATCTTCATCATGTTCAACCACAATAACGGTATTCCCTAAATCACGTAAATCTTTAAGAACCTCAATTAGTCTTTCTGTATCTTTTGGATGCAAACCAATACTTGGTTCATCTAAAATATACATAGATCCTACGAGCGAACTACCTAAAGAAGTGGCTAAATTTATACGTTGACTTTCACCACCAGAAAGCGTGTTAGAGGTGCGATTTAAGGTTAAGTATTTTAAACCAACATCAGTTAAAAAAAGCAAACGATTGTTAATTTCGGTAAGCAATCTTTTTGCAATGTTTTTATCGTTTTCATTTAAGTTTATGTTCTTAAAAAAAACAGCCAATTCATCTAAAGGAAGTGTAACTAAATCAGAAATTATTTTATCGTGTACTTTTACGTAGTTGGCTTCTTTACGTAATCTTTTACCGTTACAATCGGTACAGGTTGTTTTTCCGCGATAGCGAGAAAGCATTACTCTGTTTTGAATTTTATAGCTTTTTTCTTCTAGTTTTTTAAATAAATCATGTATTCCTTCAAACTTATTTGTCCCGTTCCAAATAAGCTCTTTTTGTGCTTCAGAAATTTCAAACCAAGGTTTATGAATAGGAATATCAAATGTTTCGGCGTTAAGAATTAGTTCTTCTTTGTATATTCTGTAAGCATCAGTTTTAAAAGGAAAAATAGCATCTTCAAAGATTGATAATCCTGTATTCGGAATCACTAAATCTTCGTCAATACCAATTACGCTTCCGTAACCTTCACAAGTAGGGCAGGCTCCGTATGGGTTGTTAAAACTAAATAAATGAGTGTTCGGTTCTAAAAAAGTAATACCGTCTAACTCAAATTTATTACTAAATTCAGTAACAACGTTCGTATTTAGGTTTTCTATTAAGCAGAACCCCTTTCCTTCAAAAAAAGCAGTTTGAATAGCATCTCCTAAACGATTGTAAAAATCTTCTTCGTGTTTTAAAACAATTCGATCAACCACTAAAAATAATGCTTCATCATTATAATCTTCAATAGGAAAATCATCAATTCTTAAAACAGTATCATTATATTTTAATCGTGCGTAACCTTGTTGCGTTAATACTTGTAAAACAGTTTTTAAATCTCTGTTTTCATTAATGGTAATTGGCGCAAGTAATAAAAGTTTAGTGCGCTCTTCGAAATTTTTAACGAAAGTAAGCACATCAGAAACGGTATGCTTTTTTACTTCATTACCAGATATTGGCGAAATAGTTTTACCAATACGCGCGTATAATAGTTTTATATAATCGTAGATTTCTGTTGAAGTACCTACGGTTGATCTTGGATTTGTTGAGTTTACCTTTTGTTCGATTGCAATTGCCGGAGCAATCCCTTTTATATAATCTACTTTAGGTTTGTGTAATTTTCCTAAAAACTGACGTGCGTATGAAGATAAACTTTCTACATAACGACGCTGTCCTTCGGCATACAAAGTATCAAAAGCTAAAGAAGATTTTCCAGAACCAGAAAGGCCTGTTATTACAACTAATTTATTTCGAGGAATAACAACATCAATATTTTTTAAATTGTGCAGTTTTGCCCCTTTTATAATAATGTTTTCCTTAGGATTAACGGTAGAAATATCTGTTTTCATCTATAAAAAAATAATGTATAAAAATACCATTTTTGTAAATGAATGAAGAAGATAATTTGTTCTTTTTTTTTTAAATAACTATAAAATTAATTTAATACTTGTATTTGTTAATAAAAATAACAATATTTGTAACTAGTTACTAATCAATAAATAAAAAGCCTATAGCTAAATAATTACTTTTTAAAGATATACCCTTAACGAAAGAATGTCTAACGACGTTCTTAAAAAAGTAATTATGATGCATAAAGATGTTGTAAGCGATAGCGCTTTAGTAAGAGACTACATTAATGGAAAAGAGTTAGCAATAGAATTGCTAATTAAACGCCACCAGCAAAGATTATATAGCTTTATATATAGCAAAGTACAGAATAGAGATACTACAGAAGATATTTTTCAAGACACTTTTATTAAGGTGATAAAAACACTTAAAAAAGGACGTTATAACGAAGAAGGTAAGTTTTTGCCTTGGGTTATGAGAATTTCTCATAATTTAATTATCGATTTTTTCAGAAAAAATAATAGAATGCCTACTTTTAATAATACAGAAGATTTTGATATTTTTTCGGTACTAACTGATGGTGCTTTAAATGCTGAAAATAAAATTATAAAAGAACAAATTTTATCTGACGTTAGAGATTTAGTAGAAGAATTGCCAGAAGAGCAAAAAGAAGTTTTAAAAATGCGTATTTATAACGATATGAGTTTTAATGAGATTTCTGAGAATACAGGCGTGAGCATTAATACGGCTTTAGGGAGAATGAGATATGCATTAATTAATTTAAGGAAAATAATAGAGAAAAATAAAATAATTTTAGTAAATTAGACAATATTAGTAAAAATTCGTCGTTAAATACTTGATAACAAAATATATAAAGGGAATATATGATGCAAACTTACTCACAGAGATCTTCGGATTTCATTATGAAACCTAAACAAGAAACAATTCAATTTTTGATTAATTTTTCTAAATCTTTACAAGTAGTTAAAACCAAATCAAACTATCTCATTGAATTGAATTTGAATTAAGAGAGGAAAAGCTTCAACACTAGTTGAAGCTTTTTTATGCGCGTTTTTTATAATATTCATCTAAAACAGTTTTTCTCCCTATTGTTTTTGTAATAATATCATTTTCTAAATCCCAACCACGAGCAGGAGAATATTCACGTCCGTACCAGATTATTTGCAAGTGAAGATCATTCCAAATTTCTTTAGGAAATAAACGTTTTGCATCTTTTTCTGTTTGAGCTACATTTTTACCGTTCGTTAAATTCCAACGATACAATAATCTATGAATATGAGTATCTATTGGAAAAGCAGGAACACCGAAAGCTTGACTCATTACTACTCCAGCAGTTTTATGGCCTACAGCAGGTAATTCTTCTAAAAACTCAAAACTCTCAGGAACTTCTCCGTTATGTTTTTCGATTAATATTTTAGATAAACCATAAATTCCCTTAGATTTCATAGGTGACAATCCGCAAGGCCTAATGATTTCTTTAATTTCTTCTACAGTCATTTTTACCATATCGTAAGGATTATCCGCTTTAGCGAATAAAAGAGGTGTAATTTTATTTACACGAACATCAGTGCATTGCGCAGACAATAAAACGGCAATAAGTAAGGTGTATGGATCTTTATGATCTAAAGGAACTGGTATTTCTGGATACAATTTCTCTAATGTATCTATCACAAATTGAACTTTGTTTGCCTTGGTCATTTTCTTTATCTTTATATCGACAAAAATACAAATTATGACAACATTAAAAATAGGAGATAAAGCACCAAATTTCGAATCTGTTGATGAAAAAGGAAATACAGTAAAACTTACAGATTACAAAGGTAAAAAGTTAGTTTTATTTTTTTATCCTAAAGCAAGTACACCAGGTTGTACAAATGAAGCGTGTGATTTGAGAGATAATTATCAGGCTTTTTTAGCAAAAGGTTACGAAGTTTTAGGAGCAAGTGCAGATTCTGCTAAACGACAACAAAACTGGATAAACAAACATGAGTTGCCTTTTCCATTATTGGCAGACGAAACTAAAGAAGTAATCAATGCTTTTGGTATTTGGGGTCCAAAAAAGTTTATGGGAAAAGAATATGATGGAATTCACAGAACGACTTTTGTAATTGATGAAAACGGAATTATTGAAGATATAATAAGTAAAGTAAAAACAAAAGAACACGCTAAACAGATTTTAAAGTAGGTGTAAAAATTACAGCTAGCTTACTACATACAGGTTACTTGACATTGTAAAATGAATAAGTTCGCCTATTGTATTTAGGTTTAGTTTTTCTTTTATATTTTTTTTATGTTTCTCTACTGTTAAACTAGAAATGTTTAAAAGAATTCCAGTTTCTTTACTTGTTTTTCCAGAAGCTAAAACAATTAAAACCTCCCTTTCTCTTTTAGTTAGGGAGTTTGTTTTTTCGGTGTTTACAGTATCTTCTTTTATATTTAATTTTACTTTTTTATAATTTAACAAAGCTAACTCAATAGTTACCTTTAATTGGTTTTCATTAAAAGGTTTTAACAAATAAGAAAAAGGCGTAGTGTTTTTTGCTCTTTCAATAATATTTGGTTGACTATATGCAGTTAAGTATATTACAGGAATACTGTTTTTTGGAACTGTATTTTTTATAAAGTGAATACCATCTTTATGGTCATTTAAATTTATGTCGCATATAATAATATCGATACTTTCTTTTTGAAATGTATCAACTGCTTGGCTATAGTTTCTGGCAACACTAACAATATATTCAGTTTCTTTTTCGAGTAAAATTTGTAGGTCTTTGGCTATAATAAATTCATCTTCTATAAGTAAAATTTTTTTCATAGGTAGTTTTTTTTAAATATAGAGAAAATTATAGAGGTATTAAAATTTTATTACTAACACCTTGACTATTATCAGTAATTAATTTTGCATTTAATTGTAAGGTCATTTCGGCAACGAGCTCTAACCCTAAAGAAGAGTTTTTATTCTTTTTAGTTGAGTAGCCAATACCGTTATCAGTGATTTTAATTTCAATATGGGTTTTATTTTTTTTACAACTGATATTTAGGGTGTTTTTTTCGTTTTTCTCTTTAAAAGCATATTTATGAGTGTTCGTTATTAATTCGTTAAGAATTAAACCAATTAAAGATAGGTTTTTATTTGAATATCCGTTGATAACATCAACATTATAGACCTGTTTAAATAAAGGATTGTTTTCATTAGATAAGGTATGAATTATTTTGTTTGATATTTCGATGATAAATTTACCTAATTCTACATTTTCAGAGTTTATATTTAACAACATTTGAATATGCGCTATCGATAAAATTCTATTTTTTGCTATTATTAAAATATCTTTAGTCTCTGAGTTTTTTATAGTGTTGGCTTGAATGTTTAGTAAGCTAGAAATAATTTGTAAGTTATTTCGTACACGATGGTTCATTTCTTTCATTAAAAATGAAATGTTTTCTTTTTGTTTTTTTGTTAATGCGTACGTCTTTTTTAAGGTTTCATTTTTTTCAATTAACTCATGGGTTCTTTCATAAACAGTTTTTTCAAGTTTAATTTTGTCTTTTTTTAACTTGTTTATTTTATAAAAGTAAAATAAAATACTAGCAAGTAAAACACTTAAAATAATCAATATTTTAAACCATAATTGCGCATACCAAGGTGGTGTTATTTTAATTTTTAATGATATTGGTGATTTGTTCCAAACACCAACATCATTCGTAGCTTTAACTTTAAATATGTACTCACCAGGATTTAAGTTTGTGTAAGTAGTGGTTCTGTCTTTAGTTACTGGCCTCCAATTATTATCAAAACCTTCCATTTTATATTGATATAAAACTTTTTCAGGGTTAAGGTAATTTAGTGCTGTATAGTTAAAGGTTAACACATTTTCAGAACTTTTAAATTCTAATTCGTTTTTTAAAGCTTTATTTTTTTTCAGAGGTTTGTTAAATAATTCAATAGATTCTATGTAAACTTTGGGATGATTTGGGTTTTCGTTTATCGTTGCAGGGTTAAAAATGTTAATACCGTTGATGCCTCCAAAATAAAAAATCCCTTTAGCATCTTGATATCCTGCTTTACCGTTAAATTCAACATTTTGTAAGCCATCTTTATCAGTATAGTTTTTAAAGGTGTTTTTTGTAACATCTAAAACAGCAATACCATAGTTGGTGCTTACCCAAATGTTGTCTTTTTTGTCTATATTAATGCTGTAAATAAAATCATTAGGTAAGCCTTGTTGTTTGTGATAAAGCGTGGTATTCTCATTTTTATCTATTTTGGTTAATCCAGATGCGGTACCTATCCAGTAGTTACCTTTACGATCTTCTTTTATTGCAAAAATTCGATTATTTGATATTCTTTTGGTTTCATGAAGTTCAAAATTATAAAGTTTTGTGTTGTTTTTAGATATTTTATATAGCCCTTCGTCAGATCCCAACCATATATTTTTTTTAGTATCAACCAATGAAATACGTGCCCTATTTAATTGCTTGTTGTTTATTAAAATAGGTTTAAATTTTTCAGAATTAATATCAAATTCAAAAATACCAGCGGTCCAGGTTGCTATCCATAAAGTATTTTCATTGATGGGTATTATTTCAATGATTTCATCATCTGTAATGCCATTGTTTTTTTTTGCATTAGGTAAAAATTGCTTGAAATCATCTTCTTTTTGATTGTATTTTAATAATCCTGCGCCAAAACCTCCAGCCCAAATATTTTTTTTATAGTCTTCTTTAATTGTGTAAATTAAGGTTCCTTTAGTTTTATTATATAATTTAAAAGTTTTTGTTTTATTATTATATTTAATAATACCTTGTCCGCTAGCAATCCATAATAAAGAATCTTGATTTTTTAGAAAATTAAAAGAACTTATTTTCCCTATATTAGGAAACTCTTTTAGTTTTATATTGGTTGTTTTAAATTTTTTTTGGTATTTACTATAATGAAATAAGCCTTCTCCTTCACTACCAAACCAAATATTACCTTTTTTATCGCAGGTTATTTTAATGATATTTACAGGGTGTATTATTTTATCATTATTATTCTTAAAAACAATAGGAGTAATTTTTGCAGTATATAAGTTGTATTTATAAACTCCTTTTTTTGTAGCAACATATAAACTTTCTTCTATTTTATAGAAGCATTGCACAAAAGACTTTATGCTTGTTTTTTTTAATTTTTTATCAGAGTCTAATATTTTTAAACCTAAAGGAGTTCCTATAATTATTTCTCCGTTGCTTTTATATATGGCTGAAGTATTGTTAATAGCACTATATACAGATGTTAATTTTAACGATTTTATATTTAAATTTAAAACTCCTGAGTTACTGGTGGCAATTAAAATATTATCCTCATCTGTTTTAAAAAAATCTAACGCGATATTTTCTTTTTGAGATTTAGGTAAGCGTATAACATTTGATTGCTTGTTTTTTTGATTATATAAAATGATATGATTTTTTGTAGAAAAAATTATTTTTTCATTGGATAATTTAACAACCCGATATCCAAATTGAGTTTCTTTATTTTCTGCAGAATTGTAAATATCAAAAAATCGATTAGAATAAAATTCATAACCAATAATTCCGTTTGTATTTGTAGCTATGAATAAAGTGTCATTTATAGCACTTAAATCTCTAATGTGATCATCTTTTATACTTAAAGAATCTTTAGGGTTATGAACAAAGTTATCAAATTCATAGGCATTAAATCGATGAAGTCCATCTTCTGTTCCTGCCCAAACATAGCCTCTGTTATCTTGACTTAAGCCTTTTATGTTTAACTGTAATAAACCATGTTTTTGACCAAAGACATTAACAAACATCGTGTCTTTTTTTAATTGACAAAAAGCATTATTCAATAATAAAAGAAGAGAAAGAGTAATAAGTTTTTTCATAAAATAAATAACTCTAATATATATAAAAAATAGTGAAGATACAAACCGTTAGTTTGTAGTAGTTTGATAAATTAAAAGGATAACAAAAAACCGAGCTTAAAGCTCGGTTTTTTTATTTTTGTTCAGCGGATAATTCAGCTTGTAACTCTTTACTTGTTTTAGAGCTGTTGTCATGACTCCAACCTGGAGGCATAAAAACATATTTAAGTCGAGTGCCTAGTGGTAAATGTTTTTTTCTATTAAAGAAATCTTTAAAAATCTCTTTCCATTCATGAAAAATAATATTGATAGGACCTTTGTCTTCTAGCGGAGAAGTTAATCCGTAACGTAGTTTTTCGTAAGTTACTTCATCTTCTTCAGCTTGAAATGTTCCGAACATACGATCCCAAATAATTAAAACCATTCCCATGTTTTTATCCAAATATTTGGTGTTTGAGGCATGATGCACTCTATGATGTGACGGAGTTACAAAGAAAAATCCCCATAGACCTAATTTACTTTTTATGAAATTTGTGTGGCATAAAGTACCGTAAATTTGATTCAGTGCATAAGCAAACATAACATGTAAAGGTTCAACCCCTAAAAAAGCTAAAGGTAAAAAGAACATATAACGAAATAAAGGCTGTAATACTGGTGAACGAAAGCCTGTTGAAATATTATAATATTCAGAGTTGTGGTGTGTTACATGAACCGCCCAAAAAAACCTTGAATGATGATCTACATAATGATGTATGTAATATAAAAAGTCTTGACCAATAAAAGCAAATAACCAATAAGCTACGCCTAAATATTCCCAATCTACAATTCGGTAATAATAGCAAATTCCCATTACTCCAAAAGAGATTACTTTCATTAACAGATCTAGACTAAAGTTAATTAGTGCAAAATAAACATTCGTAGAAGTGTCTTTAAAATTATAATTTTTCTTTTTCGATCTATAACTAAAATATATTTCAATTAAAATTATTGAAATAAAAAATGGTGTGCTCCAAAAATATAGAACATCTTGATTTAATAAATCCATGTTGACTCTTTAGAATACAAAAATATTCTTTTTTACTTAAAAATAATAATTAAATTTTACAAACGATTTTCTATCCACTTTTTAAAACTATAAAAGTTTTGTGGCGCAACTCCATGTCCTACAGGATATTCTGAATATTCGCTTTGTAATTTATTGTCTGATAAAATTTGTGGCGCTTTTCGAGCCCAATCAATAGGTAGTACCTGATCAACAGTTCCGTGAGAAATATAATAATCTGTAGTAATCGTACTTCTTATTTCTTTAGGTAGTAATTCTTCGTTAATATAACCACTTAAAGCAATTACATGTTGCACTTTATTAGGGTAATTAAAACTTAGTGCGTAGCTTAAAATAGCTCCTTGGCTAAAACCTAAAAGAAATGTTTTATCAGGATTTGTGTTGTATTTGTTTTTTATTTCATCAATAAATAAAGCAATTTCATCTACTGATTCTTTTGCTTGCACTAAGTCAGAAAACTTTCCGTTAACAGCATCAAAATTAATAGCATACCAAGCATAAGCTCCCATACCCATACTGTGTGGTGCCTGCGCACTAACAATTAATAAGTTATCAGGTAATTCTTCTGCAAACGAAAATAAATCTTGCTCGTTACTACCGTACCCATGTAGTAAAATTAATAAAGGCGGATTTGTAGTTGTGTTCTTAGGTTCTCTTAGGATGTAATGTAAACTCATATTATGAATTTAAGATTAATTGATTATTATTGTAAATACCGTATACTTTTCCTTTTAATTCTTTATCTAAAAAAATACTGTTTTTTGATGTTGAAATGATGTTTTCTTCAGAAAAAGTATAAGATCCATCAGGATTAAAAATTGATAGATTTGCTTTCTCATTTTCTTTGATAACTGATCTTTCAATTCCAAAACGTTCTTTAGGATTGTTAGATAAACAGTTTATAATAGTTTCGATGTCTAAAATTGAATTTAAAACGCTAAAAGCACTCTCTAAACCAATCGTTCCGTCTTTTGCTTCTGAAAATTCTACTTTTTTATGTTCGATGTCTATTGGGTTATGATCTGAAGTTATCATATCAATCGTTCCGTCTTTTACTCCTTTTAATAAAGCTTTTATATCGCTAGATGTTCTTAGTGGTGGATTTACCTTTTTATTACCATCAAAATCATGCAATTCATCATCTGTTAAAAATAAATTATGCACCGCTACACTACACGTAACATCTAAACCTTTCTTTTTAGCGTCTTTAATTAATTGTACCGATTTTTTAGTTGAAATTGTAGGAATATGTAGTTTCCCACCGGTATATTCTAATAAAAATAAATCACGAGAAATTTGAAGCTCTTCTGCCAAAGCAGGAATTCCTTTTAAACCTAAAAGCGTACTGTTTTTACCTTCATTAACAACGCCTTCACCAGCAATCGCATTGTTTTTTGGAAAACTCATTGCTAAACCATTAAAGTTTTGTGTATAAAGTAGGGCTACTTTTAATAAGTTATCGTTAGCAATAGGTTTGTTATAATCTCCAAAAGTAATAGCACCAGATTGTTGCATGTCGTACAATTCTGCCATTTCAACACCTTTGCTTTGTTGCGTTAACGTACCAATAGGATATAGGTTCGTAGCGAATCCGTTTGCTTTATTAATTAAAAATTCCACAGCAGATTTATTATCAATTACCGGGTTTGTATTCGGGTTTACGGCAACAGCTGTAAAACCGCTTTTGGCAGCGACCAATAAACCATGTTTAATTGTTTCGCGCTCTTCATAGCCTGGCTCACCAAAAGAAACACTTGTATCAAACCAACCTGTAGAAACATGAAGGTTATCAAGTTTTACAAGTTGATATTCTTTTTCAGAAGTAATCGTATCGTTAATCTTGGTAATAATACCATCAGTAATTAAAATGTCTTTAGTTTGTTGGTGATAAGGACTAGAGGCATCAATAATTGTAGCCGATTTTAGCAGCGTTGTCATGGTTTAAAGAATTTTAAGATCAAAATTTCTATAAGCAAAGATACAATGGCTAATACTAAAAACCATTTCCAAAGCCATTGAATTTTATTTTCACTATTAATATTGTTTAAGGTATTTTTAACCGAATTAGCTTTGGTTTTTGAGTTTAAGTTTTCTGAATCTAAGAAATGTAATAAGCTTTCTTTCTTCGGATAATTAAAAGCACTATTCTTTAAAATACTAGCTTCTTGTTTTATTTGATAAAACCCGGCAACTAAAGGTTGATCTGTAGTTGTAATTTTTACACTATTTTGAAGTGTTTGCTGCAGCGGTATAAAGGACGTTTGGTTATTCGAAATAGTTACTATTTCATCTTTACCTAATTGTTTATTAATATCAATAACCGAGGGCTCACCAATCGTATAATATAATTTAGAAAGTTGTAAACTGTATTTACCAATATTATAAAAAACGGGCACTACCAAAGGCGAATTTATAAAATTACTACTCTCTTTACTAAGCGGAGCCGCTACCCAATAAATAGCCGAATTTGTTAAGTTTACTTGTTGTATAAAGCCTTGTTTGTTTTCGAAAGAAACAACAGTACTCGCGTTTAATAGTTGCGTATTATAAGCGGTTTTTACAAACGGATATTGAAAATTACGCACATTTTTTTCAAACACATTTTTTAAAATCGGATGTTTGTAATTTATAGTTGTAATTTTTAAACTATCAGTTTTTTTAGAGAGTAGTTTTCCTATTTTAAGTTTGTTAAATAAACTGCTGTAAGACGAAATGGTTAAATCTCTAGAAGGTATTACAACCAAATTTCCACCATTTTTAGTGAATTCAATTAAACTAGCAATAAGATTTTCTGGAATATTATCAATTTCATTTAAAACAATTAAATGCTGTTTCTGAATTAAATTGTAATTCAGATTTTTAATAGTAGAAGATGTAAAGTCAAATGCTTCTTTTGTATAAATTCGGTTTAAAAAATCAGCAGGTTCGCCAATATTTAAAACAGCAGTTTTAGTGTTGGAGTTTATGGCGAAATAAAAGGAATTATCAAAAGTATAAGTGTCTTTAAAATTTAGTTCAATTTTCCCAGAAAAATCAGTTGTTTTTAAGATTGAAAAAACCACTTTTTGGGTTTTATTTTCTTCAATAGAAAAAAGTTGTTTATTGATTAACTTCTCTTTATTGTAAATAGCAATTGGTACATTTTTTTTAAAGATACCTTGATTTTTAACAAGAATATTTACTTGAAAATTTGTTGTACCGTTGTCACTTATAAAAACACTATCTATTGATAAATTACTTTTTTGCTGCGGATTTAATTTTACAAAAGAGGTATTCTTTGGAGAACTTAATAAGTCTTCTTTTTTTACGTTCTGAAAATCAGAAATAATAATGTTTTCAGAAAGTATATTTGTTTTGTTTTCGGTCGATATTTTTAATAAAACATCTTTTAATTCCGTTTTTTTAGCGGTATTTTTTACTTTTAACAAAATATCTTTTAAATCAGAAGCTGTTTTATTTTTATGAAATTCATCATTTGTAATTAAAGAGTAAGTTGCTTTTTCTGATATGTTTTCTAGAATTTCTTGGCTAGCTACTTGTAATAAGTTCCCTTTTTCGCCATCGGTATTTGTACTTAAAGAATTATCTAAATAAATTAAGAAATGTTGTTGTTGATCGCTTTTATGATTGCTAAAATAAGGTTGTGCAAAAGCGATGATTAAAGCGGCAAATAATAGTAAGCGCGTAGCTAAAATCAACCATTTTTTTATGCGAGAACTTTTACGAGTTTGTAGTGCTAATTTTTTTAAAAAGGCAACGTTGGTAAACGGAACTTTAACAAATCGCTGTAATTGAAATAGGTGAACTATAATAGGAATTAGTAAAAGTACTAAGAAGTATAAAATTTCAGGATGTTTAAACTGCATAGTTCATTTTTTGCTCACTAAGTGAGGTTTTAAGTGATTTAGCTTTCGTAAAAATGTTTTTACAAGGTAACTTATTAACTGTAAAAATAGCCAAATTGATGATTTAAAAAAGAATGTAGTTAAAAATCTGTTAGAAAAGTGTTTTGTTTTCGACAAGATGTCAAATTTCACTATTTTTGAACTATGACTACAAAAGAGAGTGATTGTAAAAGCCCAGCGAAAATTGAATATAAAAATCACTGGAATACTGCATACACAAAAAACACAACCGAGAAGTTAGGTTGGTTTGAAGAAAAGGCAGCACAAACAATGTCTTTAATTTCTAAATCAAGATTAAAAAAAACCGCAACTATTTTAAATGTAGGTGTTGGTTCTTCGGTTTTAATAGACGAATTATTGGCTGATGGTTACACGAATTTAATAGCAAGCGATTTATCTGAAAAAGCACTAACTACTTTAAAAGACCGCTTAGCTGAAGAAGCAGTGAAAGTAACTTTTATTGCGGATGATTTAATACAGCCTGAAAAATTAAATAAGCTAAGTAATATTGATTTATGGAATGATAGAGCTGTATTGCATTTCTTTTTAAAAGAAGAAGAAAAAGCAGCTTATTTTAATTTGTTAAAGCAAGTTGTAGTTAAAGACGGATTCGTAATTATTGCAGTTTTTGCTTTAGATGGCGCAGAAAAATGTTGCGGCTTAGAGTTGCAGAGATACAATAGCGAAATGTTGCAAGAGCGTTTAGGAAATCAGTTTAAGTTAATCACAGAATTTAATCACATATTTGTAAATCCGTATGGTGGAAAAAGACCTTATATTTACACATTGTTTCAAAGAATAAATAAGTAAATGAAAGTTACAGATATTCCTTTTAAAAAGACCGGTTTTTTCTCTAAAACAATGATCGATTATTTAGAGAAATCAGAAAAACTACAACCATTTTATAAAAACTTTCCATCATTAGAAAGTTTTAAAAATCAGATAGAAAGCAAAAATTTTTCAACAGCAGCAAGAAAAACTTTAGTTACTGTTTTAAAAAAACAATATACTACGATAAAAACATCAGAAGCAACAAAGCAAAATATTGATGATTTATTATTAGAGAATACTTTCACGGTAACTACTGGGCATCAGTTAAATTTGTTTACGGGACCCTTATATTTTCTATATAAAATATTTTCAACTGTTAATTTGTGTGAAGAACTAAGAGCTAATTATCCGCAACAAAACTTTGTGCCAATTTATTGGATGGCAACAGAAGATCATGATTTTGAAGAAATAAACTACTTCAACTTCAAAGGGAAAAAAGTACAATGGAATTCTAACCAAACAGGAGGTGTAGGACGTTTTTCTACAGAGGGATTAGAAGATGTTTTAGAGGTGTTTTCGAACCACTTAGGAACTTCAAAAAATGCACAATATTTAATCAACCTTTTTAAAGAAGGATATATAAAACACAATAATTTAGCTGATGCAACAAGATACATAGCGAATGAATTGTTTAGTGAATATGGATTGGTAATTCTTGATGCCGATAACCGCGAATTAAAGCAAGAGTTTATTCCGTTTATTGAGCGCGAATTAAAAGAAGAGATTTCACACCAAAAAGTAACCGAAACTATAAAGCGTTTGGGTGAAGAGTATAAGATTCAGGTAAACCCAAGAGAAATTAATTTATTTTATTTAACAGATGAAATTCGTGAACGTATTGTTTTTGAAGATGATGTGTATAAAGTAAATAACACTAGTATTTATTGGGAGTTAGATGCGTTGTTAAAAGAAGTTCATGATTTTCCAGAAAGATTTTCACCAAATGTAATTATGCGTCCGTTATTTCAAGAAGTAGTACTGCCAAACTTATGTTATATCGGTGGAGGAGGAGAGTTGGCTTATTGGATGCAGTTAAAAGATTACTTTGATGAAGTTAAAGTATCTTTTCCTATTTTATTGTTGCGTAATTCAGTGCAGATAATTTCTGAAAAGCAAGCTAAGAAATTAGCAAAACTAGATATTTCATTAGAAGAATCTTTTCAAGATCAAAACAGCTTACTAAAAGATAAAGTATTAGAAACCTCAGAAGAAAAAGTTGATTTTACGAGTCAAAAAGAATTTTTACAGCAACAGTTTGTCGATTTAAGAGAATTGGCTAAAAAAACAGATGTATCATTTGTAGGTGCTGTAAATGCTCAAGAAAAAAAGCAATTAAAAGGATTAGATAATCTAGAAAAACGTTGGTTACGAGCAGAAAAACGAAGACAAAAAGATTTGGTAGATAGAATTGTATTATTGCAAAACGAAATATTACCAAACCAAAGTTTAGAAGAGCGACAACGAAATTTTTCTGAGTATTATTTAGAGTACGGAGCTACTTTAATTAAAGCGTTAAAAGAAGGTTTACAGCCATTGCAATTAGAATTTACAGTAATAGAGATTTAAATTAAAATCCTTGGTTTTTATATTTTTGATAACTTTTTTCGTTTAATTTATAGGAGATGAAATAAGCAAAAGTAAAATAGATGACCATGTTGATAAAAAGGACAACGGAATTTATAAAAGAATTTTTCAGAAAAACCAACTTCCCAAAAAATAAATATAAACTAAAAAGGAAGTGCAAAACTAAGGGCTCTTTTAAAGGCGAATAGCGATTTGTTATTTCTTTTAGTTTTCCAGTTTTTTACAAACAAAGAAGTTTTCTTTTTATAATACGCATTTGAATTCGGTTTCATAAACAAAAATTAATGAAAGACAAAGAAAGTAAATTACATAAAAATAACAAACATAGAAACGGATATGATTTTACATTGCTAAAAGAAAAGTATCCGAAAATAGAAGAGTTTGTTATCGAGAAATTTGATAAAGAAACAATCGATTTTTCTGATCCAATAGCAGTAAAAGAATTTAACAAGGCATTATTAGCAGCGCATTATAATATAAAAGATTGGAATTTTTCTGATGAAAATTTATGTCCGCCAATTCCTGGTAGAGTAGATTATATTCATCATTTAGCGGATTTAATTGGTGATGCCAAAAACGTAAAAATACTTGATGTTGGTACGGGAGCAAGTTGTATTTATCCACTCTTAGGAACTGTAGAGTATGATTGGAATTTTGTAGCTACAGATATCGATTTAGATTCGTTAGATTATGCACAAGATATTATTGATGATAATGATTTAAGTGATAAAATTGAATTACGTCAACAGTTTAATGAAGCCCATATTTTAAAAGATATTATAGAGGAAGGAGATTCTTTTTCGGCAACGATGTGTAATCCTCCGTTTTATAAATCGGCAGAAGAAGCAAGAGGAGCAAACCGAAGAAAATCTAGAAACTTAGGTAATAACACGGTTCGTAATTTTGCAGGAAATTCAAATGAACTTTGGTATGTTGGTGGCGAAAAAGCATTTTTACACACCTATTTATATGAAAGCTCATTACAGCCTACAGCAAGTAAGTGGTTTACTAGTTTAGTGTCTAAAAAAGAGAATGTAAAGAGTTTAGAAGATTCTGCTAAAAAGCTAAAAGTAGCAGAATTTAAGGTGATACCGATGAGCCAGGGAAATAAAGTTACACGCATTGTGTGTTGGCGATTTTAAATATATTTATAACAATAAAAACAGCGTCTTAAAAGTAATTTTAAGACGCTGTTTTAGTTAATTTAAAATCGAAATGTAAGTAGTTACTTTCTAATCTTCTTTAACAAAATTGGGCCATCTTTTTAAGTATTTGATAAATGTTTTGCTTACACCTTCTTTTAAAAGATGTTCTTCTGAAACAGGTGTTGAAACAGGTGTAAAATTAGAATCATTCATCACTAACCTCGGAAAATTGTGATGTAATATAGCTGAGGTTCCTATTGATACAAAATCTACACCAGCATCTAATATTTTTTGAACATCAACAGCTTTGCTAATTTTACCAGCAACTGTCCATTTAACATCTTTAAAATCTAAACTTTTAAAGTGATCTAATAAGCTATTTTCTTGATATTTTTCATCATTAGGCATTTTAAAACAATCCCATAAAGAGATGTCTAAAAAATTAATGTTTCCTGCATCAATTAATTGTTGGCAAACAATTTTCACCTCACCAATATCCATTCCAAACCTTTCAGGCGATAAACGAACACCGACTAAAAATTCTTTTCCGCATCGTTCTCTAATGCCGTCTACAATTTCAAAAATTATTCGAGCTCTGTTTTCTAGCGAACCACCATATTCATCTGTTCTATGATTTATTTCTGAGCTTAAAAATTGTGTTAAAATATAACCATGTGCGCCATGAACTTCAACACCATCATAACCGCATTCTTTAGAACGAACAGCTGCAGTAATAAAATCATCTCTTAATTGTTTTACTTCTGTAAGTGTAAGGCCTCTTGCATTTGTTTTTTCATTATCAGAAGAAGAAACAGGTTTTTCGTTTATCAATTCATGTGGCGTACGCATTCCTGCATGATGTAATTGAATAACAGCTAAACTTCCTTTTTCTTTAATGCTTTGGGTTAGTTTTTTATGTCCGTCATTTAAGTCATCGCTAAAAATACCTAATTGCCCAGGAAAACCTTTACCGATTTCTTGTACGTGAGAAGCACACGTCATCACTAAACCAAATTCACCTTCAGCCCTCAATTTTAACCAATTTAATTCATCATCAGAAAGCTGACCGTTTTCATGACTTTGTCGGTTGGTTAAAGGAGCTAACATGAATCGATTGTTCATTATTGAGCCGTTAGAGAATTTTATTGTTGCGTTTGCTTTAATCATAAGGTGTTATTAAAATTTTGATTTCAAATTTAAATAGAAAATTAAGATGTTTAAAATTAAATACGTCTTTGTTTCTACTCTCTTAATTAATTTTTATTTGATGGCTGATTAATTAATTCAGTTAAAACTTGTTTAAGTGAGTCTAAAGGTTGTGCTCCTGTAATTGCACTTTTTTTGTTAAACACAAAAGTAGGAACAGAGTTTACACCTAAGTTTTTCCAATAGTTTTGTTTATTTCTTACTTCGTAACGGGCATTTTCATCATCTAATTTAGCCAAGGCTTCATTAGCATTTAAACCAACATCTAATAAGGCTTCTTTTAATACAGCATTATTAGAAACATCTTTTTGATCACTAAAAAAAGCAGTTGTTAATCGCATTTTTAATTCGGTTTGTTTTCCAAAATCTTTAGCATACTCTAATAAAACATGCGCATTAAATGTATTTACCATTCTCATGTCATCAAAATAATTGAATTTAAAACCTAACTCTGCACCAATTTCTGTCATTTGTTGTTTAGACTGATTTTGTTGTGCTACGGTCGAACCATATTTTTCAGTAAGATGCTCAATAACATTTTGCCCTTCTGCAGGCATATTAGGATTTAGTTCAAACGGTTGCCACTCAATATCAATTTGATCTTCGATACCAAGTTCTTTAATCGCTTTTTCTAATCGCTTATAACCAATGGTGCACCAAGGACACACCACGTCTGATACGATATCTATTTTTAGTTTTTCTTTCATAATTATTTTATTTCGATTTTATTAATTATACCATTATGTAAATATAGAAATCTAAAGTATTAATCGAGTTCTCTTTTTGTAAGTCTTAAGAAACAACATCGTTCTTAAATAATATTTTCCAATAAATTCATTCTCAGAAGGACAAACTTCACAACTTATAAATGTTAAAAAAACTAATATTAAATATAATAGATTCTTCATTTTTGATTTCGGTTGTTAATTATTGCCAACGTTTATGTATAAGAATAGTTGCGGGTTTGTATACGAGGATTTTCCGAAGGAAAATCAGACGTTACAAACACGCAACGACCTTTGATTAAGCACTAAACCGCAATTATTTTTATACGGTGTTGGCGTTAGTTTTTCTTATTTAAACGATTTATAAGTATTCCAATTTTGGTCAGTTTTGTTATAAGTCGTAAGTTCATATTTAGGATATTTCTTTTTTAATTTTTCCAATCTCACATTAAATTCCGCTAAATCTTTTGTGTAAATCACAAATTCTCGAAATCCAGAAGTCGTAATAGTGATTGGAACAATTGAATTAAAGTCCGATTCTAAAAAGTCAAATATATCGTCTTCAAGATTATCCAATTCAGGTTCGTTTTCAATGTCAGGTAATCCGTCAGCATTTGGCGATAACATTTTGAAAGCAATTCCGCAATTCGTTGAATAATTTTTATTTCCAGCTATTTTGTCGCACGCAACATTTTTCCGCACAAACATTGGTTTTCCATTATTTTCTCCAGTCGAAACACTCCAACTTTCGGGAATTTCAGTTATTAATTCCGATGAATTTGATTCGTTTTTTTTCTTAAATAGATTGTCAAAAAATCCCATAATTTTAATTTCTGTTCGGTTTTCTCAAATTAACGCCAACGGTGAGTATAAGAAACGTAAGTAATTTCGAAGCTCTTACCTGTCAACTTGCACTGAGCCAAATTTGCGTTTTGACACAAATTTAAAGCTTTAAAACAAACCGTCAAATCGCAGATTTGGCGGAGCTGATTAAATGCTCGAAAGCTTCGTAAATCACAGGACTACTTATGTTTTTTATACATTGTTAGCTACAGTACTTTTTTTCAGGCTTATTCTATCATTAATCATTTTTCAATTTGCTATAAACTTCCAAATCTGTAAAAACATTTCCAGTTAGCAATTCTCCGTCTCTTTCAATTCCCTCGAATTTAAATCCAAGTCTTTTAGGTATGTTAGCACTAACTCTGTTCTCTACAGCACATTTAATTTGTATTCGGTTAAATCCTTGATCTTCGAAGGCAAAAACACAAAGTTTATCTACAGCTTTCGTTACAATTCCCTCTTTTTGAAATTTTTCAGAAATCCAATAACCAATTTCTGTTATCTTATTTATTCTGTCAGAGTCTTTTAATCCAATCAAACCGATAAATTCATTCTGTTTCCTGATTGTGAAAGTGTATTCAAATTTATCTTTGGGAGCATTCACAACTGAATTGACAAAATTTTCAGTGTCTTCAAGTTTTTTTGTAAATGCAACAAAAGGTAACCACTTACCTAAATATTCTCTCTGGCTATTAATCGTATTAAATATATCAGCTGAATCTGATAATTCTAATTGTCTTAATTCTAATTCTGAATCGATTTTGATTTTCATTAATTTCACTTTTCGGTATTGTAGCTAACGTTTATGTATATGGTTTGTTGCGTGTTTCAAGCAACTAATTTAGTAAATAATTACCGACCAAGAAAGTCCGCGAGGACTTTCGT
>NZ_JAQJCU010000016.1:0-46238 GCF_029125915.1 Tenacibaculum bernardetii | reverse complement strand
TTAAGCTTTAAAAAAGGATGCCACTGCAATCCTTAACGCGTGTGTATTTTTTATGAGGAAGAGATTGCCTCGTTCCTCGCAATGACGGAGATTTATAAAGTTTTAAAAAAGGATGTCTCTGCAATCCTTAACACATTTATGCTTTTTGTATGGGAGATATTGCTTCGTTTCTCGCAATGACGTGTAGCCATTATATGTATGTTTTTTTTAAAAATATAAGAAATAAAAAAGCTCGTTGAATAAGAACGAGCTTTTTGGTATATATTAGATAATCGCGTTAGGGATTGAATGGTTTGCTTGAGCTCTTTTAGTTTGTGTGTTTATAGAACATACTAACTAAAAAGCGAGTAATGAAAGCCCGCTCGAACGCCCAAATTTTAGCCGTTAAAATCTCCTCCACCATTTTCTTGACCACCACCTTCAGGTCTTTCTCTTTTTTTCTTCTGATTAAAACGATATGTAAAACTTAATGAAATTTGACGCTCTCTCCACTGAAATTCTCCATTTGAAATTGTTGAAGGATTTTCTCTACCGCCATAATATGTAGTACTTTCTCGTTTACGTGAGTTAAATAAATCACTTACATTTAAAACAACCGATGCTTTGTCTTTTAAGATGTCTTTACTAAATGCTAGGTTTGCCATAAACATACCTTCTCTGTCGCTTTGTGCATTTGTTTGTGGGCCACGGTACATAATACGTGTTTGCCAATCTATCTTAGCAGGTAACGTTATACGTGCATTAAAACGGGCAAACCAACTGTCTTGGTTTACTTCTGCTAGATTGGTAGTAACTTGCGAATTGTCTTGCGCTGTGTAAGTGTATGAAAAAGCATCTGTGTTAAACTTAAAGTAGTTGAAACTAGCAGATAAACGCACCTTTTTTGTTGGATTGTAATTACTTGTAAATTCAAACCCGTAACGATCTTCGCTATTTAAATTTAAAGGCTGACTAACAAATACATTGGTTCCGTTTCTTTCTTCGATTATTGAAACTCTCTCAATTTTATCGGTAGAAATTTGATAATATATAGAAGCTCCTAAATTAAATTTTCTGATTTTAGTGTTATAACCTAAATCGAAAGAACTGGTAAATGTTGGGTTTAAATCAGGATTTCCTCTAAACACACTTGTCGCAGAACTTCGGCTTTCAAAAGGGTTTAAAAACCAGTGACGTGGTCTTCTTAAACGCCTGCTATACCCTAAAGTTACATTTTCATTGTCGTTTAATTCGTAACCAAGGTTTACAGTAGGAAACCATTCTGTATAATTTTTGTCTGAATTTTTATTTTGTGTGTCTGATTGTAAATCGATATCGATATCTGTAATTTCAGCACGTAAACCTAAAAGGTATGAAAACTTATTTATTTTACTACCATACTGAGTATAAAAGGCATATACGTTTTGCTTAAAAGTTAAATCGTTAGAAGGGTTAAAATCTATATTAGGGTCTAAAATATTTACTCTAAAATCTGAATTTAAATCTTGATAAGTAGCTTTGTGTCCAGCTTCAAACTGACTGTTTTCTCCGATTGGTAACACATAATCTACCTGAACTAACTTTTCTTTAGAGCTAGTGATTTGTGAATTGTCTTCAGACGGAATTCCGTTTACACTAATAGGTGAATTTTCGGTTTCATTACTGTCTCCGTATTGTAAATCGATCGTTAATTTCTCACCATTATCATTTAACCTGTTAGTATAATTTATAGAGTATTGCTTGTCTACTCCATCTTCATCTTCGTTTTCGACTCTAATTTCTTCAAGTAAAACCTGATTAGGGTCGTTAAATAAAAACCTGTCTGTTAGGTTGGTTGCAATATCATTTCCTTCAGATTTTCTATATACAAAATTACCTGTAATAGAGCTGTTATCGTTAATGTAATATTCTAAACCAATTGAAGCATTGAAGTTTTTGCTTTTTCTATCAAAGGTTCTGTCCTCGGTTTGTGTGCTGTCTAAAACGCCGTTTGTTAAATAAGAAAACTCGGTTTGTGAATTACCAGGACCTTTTCTGTACGAATAACCAAGATTAGAAAATAAGTTAATTTTCTTTGTTCGGTAATTCAGGTTTGGAGCAACTCGTAACATATCTGGATTACCAGCGGTAAGGTTTACAGAACCATTAAAACCGGTTATTTTACCTTTTCTTAGAATAATATTTAAAATACCTGCAGTTCCTTCAGCATCATAACGTGCCGATGGCGAGGTAATTACTTCTACCTTTTCAATAGCATCAGCAGGAAGATTTCTTAAAGCATCTGTACCTGTTAAACCAACAAGTGCCGAAGGTTTTCCGTCAATTAAAATACGTACGTTTTCACTACCACGTAAACTAACCGCTCCTTGTGCATCTACATTAACAGAGGGAACATTGTCTAATACATCAGAAGCTGAACCACCTTTTACAGTCATATCTTTACCAACATTGTATATTTTTTTATCTAAACGTATTTCTACGGTAGATTTTTCGGCAATAATTTCTACTTCATCTAAGGTTTCTGCATCTTCAGAAAGCGTAATTGTACCTAAGTTGATGTTTTCTGTTATTTGTCTTTGTTGAAGGTTTTTAGTTTTAAACCCTATAAACTCCACTTTTAAAGCATACTCCCCAGAAGGAACTGTAATAGAAAAATTTCCGTTTAAATCTGTAATTCCTCCAGAAACTTGTTTGTTTTGAAGATGAGTTAATACTAAAGTAGCATACTCTAAAGGTTGTTTAGAACTGGCTTCTATAACTTTACCTGTTAAGGTAACTTTAGAATTTTTTTTACGAGTAGGTTTTTGTGCAAATGCAGAAACAGCGATTAGTAATGCAAAAAGAAATGTTATTTTTTTCATTGAGTAGTTTATTGTTTAAAGAGATAAGACTGCGAAGTTCTTTAAAGGTTTAATCTTGCTTAGTTAAAGGATTGTTAAATAAAACCTAAAGTTAAAATCAAGGTAAAATGTAAAATTTGTAGATTAGGAGCAAGAAAAAATAAGGCTTATTTTAATTGGAGACATTGTAATTAATTTATAAGGTTTAATTATAATAATCAATTTTAATTTTTTAATAAAAGAGTAATGAAGCGTAGAAAGTTTATAGAACGATTATCTGTTACTAGTTTAGGTTTAGTAGCGGTATCATCAACCATAATGGCATGTAATAAAACGGTTAAAGAAGAAAGAGGTTCTACAACGGTTTTACAGCCTATACGACCAGTAGTAATTGCAACATGGAATACGCCATTGGCGGTTGAAACTGCAGCCAAAATTTTGCAAAACGGAGGGGTAGCATTAGACGCTGTTGAACAAGGTTGTAGAATTGAAGAAGCAAATGAAAAAGGACAATCTGTAGGGAAAGGTGGGCTACCTGATAGAGAAGGAAATGTAACTTTAGATGCTTGCATTATGGATGAAAAAGGGAATTACGGAGCAGTTTTAGGTGTTAAAAATATAAAGCATGTAATTTCTGTAGCAAGAAAAGTAATGGAAGATACGCCACATGTAATGTTAGTGGCAGAAGGAGCAGAGCAGTTTGCCGTTTCTAAAGGATTTGAAAGAGAAGACTTGTTAACGGATTCTTCTAAGAAAGCTTGGGAACAATGGAAAGTGAAATCGGAATACAAGCCGATTATCAATATAGAAAATCACGATACTATTGGTATGTTAGCGATTGATAAAAACGGAGATATTTCTGGTGCTTGTACCACAAGTGGATTGGCATATAAAATGGCTGGTAGAGTGGGAGATTCTCCAATTATTGGTGGTGGATTGTTTGTTGATAATGAAATAGGAGGAGCTTCGGCTACTGGTTTAGGAGAGGAAGTATTAAAAACGGTAGGTAGTTTTTTAATAGTTGAATTAATGCGACAAGGAAAATCGCCACAAGAAGCCTGCGAAATTGCTATTGGTAGAATTGTAAATAAACCAGGGAAAGATTTTAATAATTTTCAGGTAGGTTATATTGCTGTGAATAAACAAGGAGAAACGGGTGCTTACTCAATTCACGAATGGTTTAGTTATAACTTGTATAAGGAGGGTGAAAATAAAAATATTAAATCAGATTATTTTAATAAACAGAAAGCATAAAAAAAACCGAAACTGTTAAGTTTCGGTTTTTTTTATTTCTAAACAATACTTTTTGCTTATTTTTTCTTTTTTGCTTTTTGCTGAGCAGCTTGTTGTTCTTGTGCTTGTTTCATAGCATTATCTAAACGCTCACGGAACTTACTTTTAGCTTTTTCAGGCTTCTTTTTGTTTTCTTCAATCTTTGCATGAATCTTATCTTCATCAATTACGTAATGCTTAATAATTAACATAATAATGATGGTTAATAAGTTAGATATAAAGTAGTATAAACTTAATCCACTTGCATAGTTGTTAAAGAAAAACAACATCATAATAGGAGAGAAGTAAATCATATACTTCATCATTTTTTGCATATCAGGCATTCCTTCTTGCGTAGGAGCTTGCATATTTGCTTGCTGACTTTGGTTCATTTTCATGTAAAAGAAAATAGCAACCGAAGCTAATATTGGAAATAAACTTATATGGTTTCCGTAAAAAGGAATATTAAAAGGTAATTGATAAATTAAATCATATGATGATAAATCATTCGCCCATAAGAAGCTTTTTTGTCTGAACTCTATATTGGTAGGGAAAAACTTAAATAAAGCAAAGAATACAGGCATTTGCATTAATGCAGGAATACAACCCGACATCATGTTTACACCAGCTTTTCGTTGCACCGCCATTGTTTCTTGCTGACGTTTCATTGCATTTTCTTTACCAGGATATTTTTTGTTGATTTCTTCCATTTCTGGACGAATCACTTTCATTTTTGCACTCGATAAATACGATTTATAAAGTACTGGAGACATGATAATACGAACAACAATTGTCATTAATATAATAATCAATCCGAAGTTACCAATAAATCCTTTTAACAGGTTAAATACAGGGTAGAATACAGTACGGTTTAAAAACCCGAAAATTCCCCAGCCTAAATCTGAAATCTCATCTAAACCAGTACCTTCATAAGACTCTAATAAATTATAATCTGTTGGTCCGTAAAACCATTGCATATTATAATTTAATTCTCCGCTCGTTAAAGCTAACGGCGTTTTTAAACCATATGATTTTGTGAAAACACTATCTTTTTCTTCGCCATCAAAATCAACAGATTTTAAACTAGCTTCGTTAAAAGGTGTATCAGAAGATAAAATTGAAGAAAAGAAATGTTGTTTATAAGCAACCCAATTTACATCACTAACCGTTTCATCGTCGTTCATTTGTAAATAATCAACTTCATCATCCGCTTTATAATAATAGTAAGAGTACATGTTTTCGGTTTTTAAACTTTTTTCATGTCTAAAACCTTTTAAACTCCAATCTAAATTAATTGCTTGAGAGCTGTTTATTACTGAATTTAATCCTTGAGAACGAACAGCAAAATCTACACGGTAATCGTCTTTTTTAATTTCGTAACGATATTCTAAAAATTTAGTTTCAGACACTTTCAGTTTCATAGAAAGTATTTGAGTATCTCCGTTTTTAGTTAAAGTAGGCGTAAATAATAAATCTTTAGTGTTTAAAATACGGTTATCGGTTGTTCCGAAATTAATATTAAAAGATGCATTATTATCTTTTACTAAATATAAAGGAAGCGAATCGTATGTTTTAAAATTTTTAATTAAAGCTTCAGTAATTTGTCCACCTTTATTATCAATAGTTAATTTAACAAGGTCGTTCTCTATAGAGGTACTTCCCTTTTTACTAGTTGAAGCTCCGTATGCAAAAGCACCTAATTTGTTTTTTAAAGCAATTTGCTGTAAAGAGTCATTTAAGACAGTTGTTTCTGCTAAATTGTTTTGAGTAGTTGCTGTTTCAGAAACTTGTTCTGTTTTCGTTGTTTCAGGAGTTACTTCTGGCTCACGAGTGTTCATCCACCATAGTAATATTCCTCCTAATAAAAGCATTCCTATAAAGGAATTTAAATCAAATTTTTTTTGTTCCATTGATATGAATTATAATGTCAACTTGTCATTTTTTGTTTTTCTCATTATTGAAAAACCCGACAAATGTAGCGAAACCTTATATATTTTATGAGGTTTTACTGTGATTAATTTTGATAAGATTAATAGTTCAAATAGTATTCCGTTTTAATAAAAAAAATCCTGTAACTAAAAATTACAGGATTTTAAATTTATTTTTTTGATTGCTGTAAAGCTGCTTTTATAAAACTCACAAATAGTGGATGTGGATTTAACACCGTACTTTTATATTCTGGGTGATATTGTACACCAACAAACCAAGGATGTGTAGGGATTTCAACTATTTCTACCAAGCCTGTTTTAGGGTTGGTTCCTGTAGCTTTCATTCCAGCATTCTCTAATTGTTCTTTATAATCGTTGTTATATTCAAATCTATGACGATGGCGCTCACTAATTAATTTCGATTTATAGGCTTTAAATACTTTAGAATCTTCGATGATTTCACAATCCCAAGCACCTAAACGCATGGTTCCTCCTTTTTGAGTAACGTCTTTTTGAGTTTCCATTAAGTTAATAACAGGATGTGCAGTATCTTTATTCATTTCGGTAGATTCTGCTTCTTTTAAACCTAAAACGTTACGTGAGTATTCAATAACAGCCATTTGCATCCCTAAACAAATTCCTAAAAAAGGAATATTATTTTCACGAACATATTGTACAGCAGCTATTTTACCTTCAGTTCCTCGATCTCCAAAACCAGGTGCTACTAAAACACCATTTAATCCGGCTAACTTTGAAGGCGCATTTTCAGGAGTCAATTCTTCAGAATGAACCCAACGTACATTTACTTTTGTTTTGTTGGTAGCACCGGCATGAATAAAAGACTCGGTAATCGATTTATAAGAATCGTGTAATTCAACATATTTACCTACCAAACCAATTTCTATGGTAGAAGTAGGGTTCTTATGACGTTCTAAAAACTGATTCCATGCTTTTAATTTAGGTTGCTTACGAGTAGATAAGTTTAATTTATCTAAAACCACATAATCTAAACCTTCTTTAAACATTAGGTTTGGAACATCATAAATAGTTTCAGCATCTAAAGACTGAATTACATCTTGTTTTTTAACATTACAAAATAAAGCTAGCTTATTTTTAATAGTATCGCTAATCTCGTGTTCAGAACGACACACTAAAATATCAGGGCTAATACCACTTTGCATTAATGTTTTTACAGAATGCTGTGTAGGTTTTGTTTTTAATTCACCCGCAGCAGCTAAGTAAGGTACTAGTGTTAAGTGAACAACAATAACGTTGTCATTTCCTAATTCCCATTGTAATTGGCGAACAGCTTCTATATAAGGTAGTGATTCAATATCACCCACGGTTCCACCAATTTCAGTAATCACAATATCATAATCTCCTGTATTTCCTAAAATTTGGACTCGGTGCTTAATTTCATCTGTAATATGCGGAATTATTTGAACAGTTTTTCCTAAAAATTCTCCTTTACGCTCTTTATTTATTACAGATTGATATATTCTACCAGTAGTAACATTATTCGCTTGAGAGGTTGGTATGTTTAAAAATCGCTCGTAGTGCCCAAGATCTAAATCTGTTTCAGCACCATCATCAGTAACATAACATTCACCGTGTTCATACGGGTTTAATGTTCCTGGGTCGATATTTATATATGGGTCTAATTTTTGGATGGTTACAGAGAAACCTCTTTGCTGTAATAGCTTAGCTAAAGATGCGGCAATAATCCCTTTTCCTAGTGATGAAGTTACGCCTCCTGTTACAAAAACGTATTTAGTGTTGTTCATGGTGTTGTTAGGTTTGGGCAAAAGTAAGAAGTCTAACTATTCGAACAAATAAAAAAGTGATAAAAGATATATAAAAATTCACTATTCTTGCCAAGTGAAAAAATATTAGAAAAAAGTAAAACTAGTATTTGTTAAACAAAAAAACTGTTGTATATTTGCCCACGCTTTTAGCAGACGGAATTTCATAAAAGCAACGTATAATTAAAGACCATTTTTAAAAATATAAATAATGCCGAAAAGAACTTACCAACCATCGAAAAGAAAAAGAAGAAACAAACACGGTTTCAGAGAAAGAATGGCATCTGCTAACGGACGTAAAGTACTAGCAAGAAGAAGAGCAAAGGGAAGAAAGAACTTAAGTGTATCTTCAGCTCCAAGACCAAAAAAATAATGATTAATTATCATTAATATATTAGGTGTTACTATTTTTTAGTAACACCTTTTTTTGTATATAAACATTTTTTATTTTTGTCAACAACACAACACAACAAACAAAATGCCTAAAAATCAAAACCTTAAATCTATTTTAATAATCGGATCGGGACCAATTGTTATTGGACAAGCCTGTGAGTTTGATTATTCTGGAACACAAGCTTTACGTTCTTTACGTGAAGACGGAATTGAAACTGTTTTAATCAATTCAAATCCTGCAACAATCATGACCGACCCAACAATGGCCGATCATGTATATCTCTTACCTTTAAACACAAAGTCAATAATAAAAATTTTAAAAGAGCATCCGCAAATTGATGCCGTTTTACCAACAATGGGTGGTCAAACAGCGTTGAATTTATGCATTGAAGCTGATGAAAAAGGAATTTGGGAAGATTTTGGTGTAGAGATTATAGGAGTTAATATTGATGCTATTAATATTACCGAAGATCGTGAGAAGTTTAGAAACTTAATGCTAGATATTGGAGTTCCGATGGCACCACAAGCTACAGCAACCTCTTTCTTAAAAGGAAAAGAGATAGCACAAGAGTTTGGTTTTCCTTTAATTATTAGAGCATCTTTTACTTTAGGTGGTGAAGGAGCGTCTTTTGTATATAAAGAAGAAGATTTTGATGCTTTGTTAACTCGTGGATTAGAAGTTTCTCCTATTCATGAGGTAATGATTGATAAAGCACTTATCGGTTGGAAAGAATATGAGTTAGAGTTATTAAGAGATGCAAATGATAATGTAGTTATTATTTGTTCTATTGAAAATATGGATCCTATTGGAATTCATACAGGAGATTCTATTACCGTAGCTCCTGCAATGACACTTTCTGATAAAACTTTTCAAAAAATGCGTGATATGGCAATTCATATGATGCGTAATATTGGTGATTTTGCAGGTGGATGTAATGTGCAGTTTGCGATTTCTCCTGATGAAAAGGAAGATATAATAGCAATTGAAATTAACCCACGTGTATCACGTTCATCCGCTTTAGCGAGTAAAGCAACTGGTTACCCAATTGCAAAAATTGCAGCGAAGTTAGCATTAGGATATCATTTAGATGAGTTAGATAATCAAATTACAAAATCTACTTCTGCTTTATTTGAGCCAACATTAGATTATGTAATCGTAAAGATTCCACGTTGGAATTTCGATAAATTCGAAGGTTCTGACAGAACTTTAGGGTTACAAATGAAATCTGTAGGTGAAGTAATGGGAATTGGGCGTTCGTTTCAAGAAGCATTGCACAAAGCAACTCAATCATTAGAGATTAAACGTAATGGTTTAGGTGCTGATGGAAAAGAAAATAAAAATTACGAAGAAATTATAGAGAAGTTAACACATGCTTCTTGGGATCGTGTTTTTATTATTTATGATGCCATTAAAATGGGAATTCCGTTGAGTAAAATCCACGAAATTACGCAGATTGATATGTGGTTCTTAAAGCAATATGAAGAATTACACGAAATAGAAAAAGAAATTTCTAAATACAGTGTTGATATGCTTGATAGAGATTTGTTATTAGAAGCAAAGCAGAAAGGATATGGAGATCGTCAGATTGCACATATGCTACGATGTTTAGAAAGTGAAGTATATAAAAAGAGAGAAGAGTTAAATATTAATAGAGTTTATAAGTTAGTAGATACTTGTGCTGCTGAATTCAAAGCAAAAACTCCGTATTATTATTCAACTTTCGAAAGTGATATTGTAACCAAAGAAGGCGTTACGATAATCGCAAATGAAAGTGAAGTTACACCAAAAAAGAAAATTATAGTTTTAGGTTCAGGACCAAACCGAATAGGGCAAGGAATTGAATTTGATTACTGTTGTGTGCACGGAATTTTAGCTGCAGCCGAATGTGGTTACGAAACGATTATGATTAACTGTAATCCAGAAACGGTTTCTACCGATTTTGATACGGCAGATAAATTATACTTCGAGCCTGTTTTTTGGGAGCATATTTATGATATCATTAAACATGAAAAACCAGAAGGAGTTATTGTTCAGTTAGGTGGGCAAACTGCTTTAAAGTTAGCAGAGAAATTAACCAAATATGGTGTTAAAATACTAGGAACTTCTTTCGAAGCTTTAGATTTAGCAGAAGATAGGGGGAGTTTTTCTGACTTATTAAAAAATAATAATATTCCGTATCCAGAATTCGGGATAGCAGAAACTGCAGATGAGGCCTTAGCTTTAGCAGATAAATTGGACTTTCCAATCCTAGTAAGACCATCTTATGTTTTAGGTGGGCAAGGAATGAAAATTGTTATCAATAAAGAAGAATTAATAGAGCATGTTGTAGATTTATTAAGAAGAATGCCTGGTAATAAATTATTATTAGATCATTATTTAGATGGAGCAATTGAAGCAGAAGCAGATGCAATTTGTGACGGTGAAAACGTGCAGATTATCGGAATAATGGAGCATATTGAGCCTTGTGGAGTGCACTCTGGAGATTCTAATGCAACTTTGCCAGTGTTTAACTTGGGTGATTTAGTATTACAACAGATAAAAGATCACACAAAAACAATTGCTTTAGAGCTTAAAACAGTTGGTTTAATAAACGTTCAGTTTGCAATTAAAAACGATATTGTTTATATTATAGAGGCAAATCCGCGTGCATCTCGTACAGTTCCTTTTATTGCGAAAGCCTATAAAGAACCGTATGTAAACTATGCAACCAAGGTAATGTTAGGAGAGAAAAAAGTAACGGACTTTACTTTTAATCCGCAGTTAGAAGGTTATGCGATAAAGCAACCTGTATTTTCATTTAATAAGTTTCCGAATGTTAATAAGCAGTTAGGGCCAGAAATGAAATCAACCGGAGAAAGTATTTTATTTATTGATGATTTAAAAGACGATCAATTTTACGATTTATATTCAAGACGTAAAATGTATTTGACAAAGTAGATTTTAAACATATTTATTAAGGGCCTATCAATATTTATTGATAGGCTTTTTTTTTAACAAAAAATTAACCTGTTGTATATGCAACTAAAATACTTGTTTCTAGTAATTTCGCAGCAATTAAAGAATATGTATGGGTATTGAAAATACATTAGCTCCTTGGTTAGGAAAAACGACCAAAATGATTGAAAACCATGTTCATGACTTGTTTTTTGAACATAATATTTCATTGACAAAAATACAATGGGTATTCTTAAAAAAAGTACAAGAAAAAAACGGAGTACCACAACAGGAATTAGCTTTTTTAACAGGTAGAGATAAAACATCGCTAACGCGATTAGTAAATACGATGGAAAAAAAAGGTTTAGTTGCTAGAATTCCCTCTAAATTAGATAGACGTATTAATAATATTTATATCACTAAAAAGGGTGATGTTTTATTTAAAGAAACCTTGCCTATAATGGCGCAATTTGTAACCTCATTACAAGAAAATATATCAGAAGAAGAAATTGCACAAACAATTAATGTGATTAAAAAAATACAAGAAAACTTAAATATAAAATCAGCTAAAAGTTGTAGTAACAGCTAAACAAATAAACCATGAGAAAACTAATTATTGTAGGAGCAGGAGTCGTAGTACTCGGATTGTCATTTATAATCTCCAATATTTTAAAAGACAGTAAGGAACTTCCTGTACAGAAAGTTACAAAGGTAGAAAAAACTGTTTTTGTAAAAGAAGTTAAAAATGGTGATGTTGCTATAAATATTATTGCAAACGGGAATTTGCAAGCTAAGAATAAAGTGGATATTTATTCGGAGGTGCAAGGAATTTTAAAACCTACATCAAAACCATTTAAAGCCGGTATATCATATAGCAAAGGACAAACATTATTGCATATTAATAGTCAAGAGTTTTATGCTTCAATTCAATCTCAAAGGAGCTCATTACAAAATTTAATAGCTTCTATTATGCCAGATTTACGACTAGACTATCCAAATTCTTTTGAAAAATGGAATACCTATTTAAAAAACTATGATATAAATAAAACAGTACAACCACTTCCTGAGGCAAACTCAGACAAAGAGAAGTATTTCGTAACTGGTAAGAATATATATACAACGTATTATAATGTTAAAAATTTAGAGTCGAGGTTAGGAAAATACAATCTTAGAGCTCCTTTTAGTGGTGTAGTTACAGAAGCTTTGGTTACTAATGGAACTTTGGTAAGGGTTGGTCAGAAAATGGGTGAATTTATAGATACTTCAGTTTTTGAATTGGCTTTGTCTGTAAACGGAAGCTTTGCTGATATTTTAAAAGTTGGTAAAACGGTGGAACTTCAAAATTTAGAAAAGAATAAAATGTGGTCAGGTAAAGTTGCCCGAATTAACGGGAAATTAGATCAAGCTACACAAACAGTTCAAGTTTTTATCGAGGTAAAAGGAAAAGAGTTAAGAGAAGGTATGTATTTAGAAGCAAACGTACCTGTAAAAACAATGACAGAAGCTATTGAGATAAATAGAAAACTATTGGTTGAAAATAAAGCGGTGTATGTTGTAAAGAATAACGTTTTAGATATGATAAATATCAATCCAGTACATTTTAATGAAAATACGGTGGTTATAAAAGGATTGCAAAATGGTGCTCAATTAATTAATAAACCGGTTGCAGGTGCTTATGTAGGTATGCCTGTTAAGATATTTTCAGAAACAACTAACGCTGCAAAAAAATAAGATATGAAAAAAGTAATTGCATATTTTATAAAATATCCAGTGGCGGTAAATATCATTATTATTGCCTTTGTCGTATTAGGAACCTTTGGTTTTTCTTCTTTAAAATCATCATTTTTTCCACTAACGGATGCTAAATTTATCAATATAAATGTAGCATATCCAGGAGCTTCTCCGCAAGAGATGGAAGAAGGAGTGGTTTTGAAAATTGAAGACAATTTAAAAGGATTGGTAGGTGTAGATCGAGTAACATCTACATCATCAGAAAACTCAGCTAGTATTTCAGTAGAAATATTAAAAGGCTATGATATTAATGTGGTTTTAGCTGATGTTAAAAACGCGGTAGATAAAGTACCTAACTTTCCATCAGGAATGGAACCTGCGGTGGTTGCTAAAATAGAAAACATTGCAGAAACGATTAGTTTTGTGGTTACAGGAGATAAAATCCCTTTAAAATCATTAAAAAATATCGCAAGAGATATAGAAAATGATATCCGTAGAATAGACGGAATTTCTCAGATTTCTGTTTCAGGGTATCCAGCAGAAGAAATTGAAATAGCTGTTAAAGAAAATGATTTAAGAGCATACGATTTAACATTTGATGATGTTGCAAGAGCAGTTTCTACGGCAAATATATTAACCTCAGGAGGTTCTGTAAAAACAGTTGCAGAAGAGTATTTAATTCGAGCAAAAAATCGCTCTTATTATGGTGATGAGTTAGACAATTTGGTTGTAAAAGCAGATGCTTCCGGAACAATAATCAGATTAAAAGAGGTTGCAACGGTAAAAGATATTTGGAATGAAACACCGAATAGAAATTTTTACAACGGAAACTTAGCGGTAAGAATTCAGGTAAGTAATACCAATAATGAAGATTTATTAACTTCAGCTAAAAAAATAAATGAATATATAGCCAAGTTTAATAAAGAACATGACAATATAAAGATTGAAATTACAAGAGATTCATCAATCACATTAAATCAGCGTACCGAGTTATTGTTTAAAAACGCATGGCAAGGAATGATGTTGGTAATGTTATTTTTATCGCTTTTTTTACGTCCTAGATTGGCATTTTGGGTAGCAGCAGGATTACCAGTAGCATTTTTCGGAATGTTTATGTTGGCAGGATACTTTAATATTACCATTAACGTATTATCATTATTTGGGATGATTATCGTTATTGGTATTTTGGTAGATGACGGAATTGTAATTGCTGAAAATATTTATCATCATTATGAAATGGGGAAAAACCCTATTAGAGCTGCCATTGATGGTACGATGGAAGTTGTTCCGCCAATTATATCGGCAATTACTACTACAGTTTTAGCCTTTTCAGTATTCTTTTTCTTAGAAGGAAATATAGGAGAGTTTTTTGGAGAAGTAGCTACCGTAGTTGCACTTACCTTAATTCTTTCGTTGGTAGAAGCTTTAATTATTTTGCCTGCACACGTTGCACATTCAAAAGCATTAGATAGAAATCAGAAATTGTATGCATTTAATAAATATGCAGAAGATTTTATGGATTTTATGCGAGATAAATTATATGCGCCAGCATTGCGATTTGTTTTAGATAATAAGTTCTTCGGATTGATAATTCCGGTTGCTTTATTTATAATAACCATTGGTGCATTTCAGGGAGGAATCATAAAAGGAACTTTTTTTCCGTCGATAGCGAGTGATAGAGTATCAGTAAATTTAACCATGCCGCAAGGAACTAACGAAAAAATTACGGATAGTATTATTTCTGTAATTGAAGCAAAAACATGGGAAGTTGAAAAAGAATTTACAGAGAAATATGCAATTACAGATGAGCCAGTTGTTGAAAATATTTTAAAACAAATAGGACCAGGATCGGCAAAAGCATCCTTAAGAATAAATTTATTACCAGGAGAAACAAGAACTTTTGGCTCGAGAGAAATTACAAATGAAATACGTAAAAGAGTTGGAGAGATTTACGGCGTAGAATCGTTAACTTTTGGTTCGGGAGGTAATTTTGGTGGAAGTCCGGTTTCAGTGTCATTATTAAGTAACAACATTGCTGAGTTAAAAGCGGCTAAAACCGAATTAAAATCAGAATTAAGTAAAAATCAGAATTTAAAAGATGTTACAGATAACGATCCGCAGGGAATCAAAGAAATCAACATTCAGTTAAAAGACAATGCGTATTTACTAGGTTTGAATTTAAATGAGGTAATGTCGCAAATAAGAAGTGGTTTTTTTGGTAGACAAGCACAGCGTTTTCAAAGAGGACAAGACGAAATAAAAGTTTGGGTTCGTTATGATAAAAATGAACGTTCGTCGATTAAAAATTTAGACGATATGCGAATTTCTACTCCTACAGGTAGTAGAGTTCCGTTATCGGAAATAGCGACTTATAAAATAGAGCGAGGAGAAATATCTATAAATCACATAGAAGGGCAACGTGAAATAAAAGTAGATGCTGATATGAAAGATGCTCAAGGAAGTGCTACAGATGTTTTAGATGATATTAAAGCAAGGATAATGCCTCAAATTAAAGCTAAATATCCATCTGTAACGGCATTGTACGAAGGGCAGAATAGAGAAGCAGCAAAAGTTTCGAGTTCAGCAGCATTGGTAGGACCTGTAATTTTATTGCTAATTTATATTGTAATTGTATTTACGTTTAGATCTTACGGACAACCATTTATGTTGTTAATTATGGTGCCATTTAGTTTAATTGGTGTTGCATGGGGGCATTGGTTTCATGGTTTTGCTGTAAATATATTATCACTTCTAGGAATCATTGCTTTAGTAGGTATTATGGTAAATGATGGCTTGGTGTTGATTAGTAAATTTAATAGCTATTTAAAAGAAGGAATGAGTTTTGATGAAGCAATATTCGCTGCAGGAAAATCTAGATTCAGAGCTATATTTTTAACGACTATAACTACAGTTGCTGGTTTAGCGCCTTTAATTTTAGAAACAAGTCGTCAAGCACAATTTTTAATTCCGATGGCAATATCTATTGCATACGGAATTATGATAGCTACTTTTTTAACCTTATTAACTTTACCAGTTTTATTATCAATCGCTAATTACTCTAAAGTATATACATTGTGGTTATGGGAAGGTAAAAAACCAAATAGAGAATCGGTAGAAAGAGCTATTAAAGAAATGGAATCTGAAAAAGCTGAAGAAGCATAGTAAAAGAATATAAAGATGAAAACAACTTATTTAATTATTGGATTTCTGTTTGTAAATATTTCTTTTTACGGACAAGAACTACTAACGAAAGAAAAAGCGGTAGAAGTTACGCTAGAGAATAACTACGATATACGAGTTACTAAAAACAACTTAGCAACAGCTAAAAATAATAAGAGTATTTATAATAGCGGTTATTTACCAACAGTAGTTGGAAATGCAGGAGCTACCTATAGTAGTAATGATACAGATAATGAGTTTCAGGATGGTACAGTAAATTCAGTTACAGGAGCAGAATCTAAGGCATACAACGCATCTGTAGGGTTAAATTATACTATTTTTAATGGCTTTAACAGACAAAACACGTTTAAACGCTTAAAAGAATCTTATAATTTAACCGAATTACAAGCCCGACAAGTAATTGAAAACACCTTAACAACACTGTTTTTGGCATATTATGAAGTAGGAAGATTAACTGAAAATGAAACAACACAAAAAGAAACGCTTAGCATTTCTAAAAACCGATTAAAAAGAGCTGTGTATAGTTTTGAGTACGGACAAAATACAAAGTTAGATGTTTTAAACGCTGAGGTTGATGTAAATAATGATAGCATTACCTATTTAGGTGTAAAAAGACAATTAGCCAACGCAAAAAGAGATTTAAACGTTGTATTGGGGCGAAATGTAAACACTTCTATTGATGTAAGTACTGATGTTACTTACGCGATTGATTTGAATTTAATGGACGTGTTAGCAAAGGCAAAAGCTAATAATGCGACTTTACTCCAATCAAAAAAGAATATTGAACTCCGACAGTTAGATATTAAGATTAATAAAGCTGGTTGGATGCCAAATGTAGGCTTAACAAGTTCGTATGCTTGGAATAAAAGTAACAACGATGCCACGAATGCTTTTAGTCCGATTTCTAACACCAGAAAAGGATTAAATGCAGGATTAAACTTGTCTTGGAATCTTTTTGATGGTGGACGTACAAAAACGAATGTAACCAATGCTAAAATAGCTTTAGAAACACAAGAAATTCAAAAGGAGCAACAAGAAGAGTTATTAGAAAGAAATGTAAATAATGCTTGGGAAACTTATCAGAACGCTTTATTTTCATTACAAGTTCAAGAAAAGAATGTAATTACGAATAAGCTTAATTTTGATAGAACTGATGAGCGTTATAAACTAGGGCAAGTTACTTCTATAGATTTTCGTCAGGCTCAAGTAAATTTAATTAATGCTGAATTAAGTGTAAGTAATGCGAAGTACACTGCAAAAAATGCTGAATTGCAATTGCTACAATTAGCAGGAACTTTATTAGATAATAAGAATTTCTAGAAATAGAATTTTAGCATAAATAGAAAAAAATCCGAAGTTAGTTAACTTCGGGTTTTTTTATTCAAAGATTGCAACAGCTCTTACGGGAGAGCCTGTGCCTCCTCTTATTTTTAAAGGAAGACCTATAAATCGAAATCGACCTCTGTTTATCAATTTATATAAATTAATCATATTCTCATAATGTGTGAATTTTAATTCTCCACAAATATGATGTACTTCTCTATTAGAAATTTTTGGAACACCTGGCGACATGGTTTCAACACCAAAAGCGGCTATTTTTTGTTCTCCTAACCAACGAGCACATTCAGCTGTAATTCCAGGTCCTTTGCCCCAATTATCAGTATTAAAATATTTACGATAATGATCGGTATATAATAAAACGGTATCTCCTTTATTTATGGTTTGGTTGCTTTTGAGCAAAGCCGATTTAACTTCTTTAGTAGTGATTAACTCTTGTAGTTTTTTATGTGAAAAATCTAAGCAAATCCCTTCTGTATAAAACATAGAAAGTGGCATTGTGTCTATAGATTCGTCTTTATATTCTGCGGCCATATGATTTAAAGCATCCACATGAGTGCCGGTATGTTCGCACATTTCTAACTTATAAACAGCGGGAGTTTCGGTTGTTGGGTTTTTAATGTTATCCCACTCTTCATGTGTATTATGAACAGACATTTTTACTTGAGGAAGGCTCTTATAAACTGGCATTCCTTCAAAAATTTCCTGACTTAAATCTATAATTTCAGGCATAAACTATAATTCAATTTTTACGTTATATTTTTCTAAATAGTTAATGTAATTGTTAGGTACAAAGTTTTCACTATCAAATTCATCTTTACGTTTGTTCTTCATTTCAATACGTTTTATGGCTTTTAAAAATCTACCAACCTCAATATCATTTTTTACAATTAAACCCGGAACTTCAATACTTTTTCCTTCATTGTCTTTTGCAACCATTGTAAAATAAGATGAATTGCAGTGCTTCTTTTTTCCTGTTCTAATATTTTCAGCATCCACACGAATACCAATTACCATAGAAGTTCTTCCGGTATAATTAACAGAGGCTTTCATGGTAACTAATTCGCCAACTTCAATCGGACTTAAAAAATCTACCGTGTCTACCGAGGCAGTAACACAATATTCACCAGAATGTTTAGAAGCACAAGCAAAGGCTATTTGATCTAATAAAGACAAAATATATCCTCCATGAATTTTACCACTAAAATTAGCATGTGAAGGCAGCATTAACTCAGAAATTGTAATATAAGTCTCTTTTACGTATTTATGTTTTTTGTTATTCATTTGCTGGTTTTAAGCCTCTAAAATGTGGAGAAACTTCTTCTTCTACTTTAGTTATAAAATATTTTGTATCGCCTAGCCAAAAGTAAGAATCGTAACGTTCTTTATAAGTAACCTTTACATAACGACCTTGAAATTTTTGCAAATCGGCAATTACCGTTTCTGCTTGATCTTCAACAGAAAAAGAAAAAATTTGCGCGCCAGAAATACCTTGGCTAATTTCTCCTTCCCATGTTTTTATAAACATTCCTTTATTACTAATTTTTATTAGTTCGCCAGAACGAACACCTTCACTATAAGGTACATAATATATAAAAGCGTAATATAAACTAGCGACTAATAAAATACCACTAATAATTAAAGCTAAAATCTTTTTCATTGCTTAGAAGTTAAAACCTTTAGAGGTTTGTTTAGAACAAAAGTAATGTTAAATTTTAGACTTAAAAAATGAAAGGAAAGTAGTAAGTTTGTCTATCTTCAAAAAAGAAATACAATGAACTATATTTTATTTGATGGTGATGTACGTAACGCATTATTACCATTTACATACACAAAGCCTGTTGCCGATATTAGAGTTGGTATTTTAACCATTAGAGAAAAATGGGAAAAACACTTAGGTTTAACTACAACTACAGTAACTGAAGCGTATTTAGAAGAAAAATACCCGATGGTTGAAATGGAAGAAAATGTTTTGTTAAACGCTTCATTTTTACCAACGAAACCATTAATTGAAATGGTTAAAAGCTTAACGAAAAATCAAGCTATTTTTAAAGGAGAAGATGTGATTGCTTTTTATACGTTTGATTCACAAGAAGAGGTAGATTTTTCATCTTATGAGCAAATCGAGTTTGATGAAGAAATTATTCAAATAAAAAATACTTGGGATATTTTTTCATTAAATGATAAAGCAATTAGAAGTGATTTTGATTTAATTACAGATGGAAGAGATTCAGAACCAATACCTGAAACAGTTAGTTGTATAAATAGAAAAGATATTTTTATAGAAGAGGGAGCAAAGCTAACTTATGCTATTTTAAACGCTTCTACAGGACCAATTTACATAGGTAAAGATGCTGAGGTAATGGAAGGTGTTGTTGTTAGAGGCGCATTAGCAATGTGTGAAAATTCAGTATTAAAATTAGGAGCAAAAATATACGGGGCAACTACTTTAGGTCCGCATTGTAAAGTAGGAGGAGAGGTTAATAATTCAGTTTTAATGGGATATTCTAGTAAAGGACATGATGGTTTTTTAGGGAACTCTGTACTAGGAGAATGGTGTAATTTAGGAGCTGATACAAACAATTCTAATTTAAAAAACAACTACGCAGAAGTAAAATTATGGAGTTATGAAACTGGGCGTTTTGCAAAAACAGGCTTACAGTTTTGTGGCTTAATGATGGGAGATCATTCTAAATGCGGCATAAACACTATGTTTAATACAGGAACAGTTGTAGGCGTTTCTGCAAATATATTTGGTAGTGGTTTTCCAAGAAATTTTGTACCATCTTTTAGTTGGGGAGGCGCATCAGGTTTTACAGAATATAAAACATCAAAAGTTTTTGAAGTTGCAGAAGTTGTAATGAAAAGACGTAATATAGAATTTGATGAAAAAGAGAAAAAAATTCTAGAACACGTATTTGAAGAAACAAAAAAGAATAGAAATTATTAAAAAAAGCCTCACAATATTGTGAGGCTTTTTTTAGAAACTAACTCTAAAAACTAAATTAGGTGTTACACCTAACGAGCGCTTATCTACCGTTTCTAGTCGGTAATCAATTTCATTAGTATTATTAATAAATGGAACAGCAGTATATGATCTATTAATTATATTCTTTTGGTTGTAGATGTTTAGAATAGAAAAACCAAGTTTACCTTTCCATTTATCAGAAAAATTAAACGAGTATGTAACAGACGCATCTAAGCGATGGTATTTAGGTAAACGTTCTGAATTGATATTGTCGGTATCTAAAATAATAATAGGTGATCCTGTGTTTGCATCAATAATAAAATTAGAAATAGGAGTGTATGCATTACCTGTTCTGTGAATCCAACCTAATGAAAACTCATAATTATTAAACTTAAAGGCATGAGACCAAGAGAAATAATTTGTAATATCGTGGTTAGAAGGGAAAAATTTATTTTCTAGATCTAAAAATTTGAATTGATTTTTAGAGTATGAATAGTTAATCCATGTTCTGTAATTATTAAATTTTTTATTAACAAGTATATCTATACCAAATATCTTACCTGTTCCTTTAGAGAAATCAGTCGTTTGATCATTATAGCCTCTTGTTTGAGAAGTCATTCCATTTACATTTTTAAAATAAGTTTCAATATCTACTTTCCATCTGTTTTTATTGTAAAGGAAACCTGATGAAACCTGAAAACTTTTTTGAAGAGGAATATCATCATCATTTACTTGCGCCCAAATTTCATTCTCTAGATCGAACCCTAAGCTAGATGTTTGAAACTCTACTATTTGGCCTAATGTTTGATTTTTTTGTTCTAAGGAAGCTTTAAAACTAAGGTCGTAAGTAATGCTTTTTTCTATATATAATCTCGGTTCTATAACCGATTTATTAATTTTATTAAAGTAATTAAAACGTATACCTGCATTTATTTTCCAACTATTGGTATCGTAAATATATTCTGTAAAAAGAGAATGAGTTTTATTGGTACCTTCATCTTCTTTTATTGAATTTATTATATTTTCATTATTAATATCAGCTTGGTACTCTAAACTGTATTTCGTTTTGTTAGAAAGAAAATCGTAACCAAATAAAAGGTTCGTATTGTTATTTGTTTTATAATTTAGACTGTATGAAAAACCTATATCTTTAACTGAATTCTTTTTGATAGATTTCCTAATTAAATAATCATCAATATAATTGTAATTACCTTTATAGTTTAGGTTAAAATGAGAATAATAAAGTTTTAATTCTTGTTTTAATTTCGGAGTGAAACTTTTATTCCATAAAAAACTTAAACCATTATTCTTAATGTTTAAATCATCTAAATAAATATCTTTATAAATAGGTATTTTAAAGCTGTTAGATAACTTATTTTGAGTGTATAAAAAGCTTACGGATAAAGTTTCGTTAACAGATGGTTTTAAAATTATTTTTGCAGAATAATCGGCAAAATAAAAATGATTATCTCTAACAAAAGGAATGTTATTGTTTATAATGTTTCTCTCTTGATTTGCATCGAAAGTTTGAAATACTCTGTCTGATAATTTATTAAAAGTAAAGGTGTTAATTAGATCAGTAAAAGAGCGTCTAAACGAAGTAGTAATCGCTATTTTTTTAGTTAAAGGTACTCTAATGTAGGCATCAGCGTGTGTCATGTTAAAACCAAATCCACCAGTTGTTTGCTCAGGAATATCATCTTCTGTTTTTATATCTATAACGCCAGATATTTTATTACCGTACCTTGCTTGTGTTCCGCTTTTAGATAGGGTGATTTCTCTTGTTGTATAAGGATTAAAAGCAGAAAGTGTTCCGAAGAAATGGCCTGAATAATACATTTTTATTCCGTCCCATAAAATTAAGTTCTGATCAGGAGTTCCACCTCTTATGTAAATACCAGAAGCTGTTTCGTTAGGACTTTGTACACCTGGTATAATTTTTAAGGTTTCTAAAACATCGGGTTCTGTTAACCCTGGAAGCAAGCCTAACTTTTTAGGTATAATGGCTATAGAACCGTGTTTGTTTTGATTGATACCAGAAGTAATATAGTTTTTTACTGAGATTTCTTTTAAAACATTAAAGTTTTTTTCGAGCTCTTGAACAGTAATAAAATAGTATCGTTCATCTATTTTATTGAATTTAAGGATAGTTTGTACTTCTATTTCATCAATTAAATTTTCAAGAATACATGCTTTTTTAGAAAAAGAAAATAGAATTCCTTTCGTAATATCAGAGTCAAAAGAGAACTTTATTTTATAATCAGTTTCTGTTTTTTTTAAAACGTCTAACATAGGCGCATCAAAAAAAGCAATGTCTATTTTTTCTTGAGAAAAAACAGACATTGTTAAGCATATAAAAAGAATACTTAATTTTTTATTCATCAGAGGTTAACACAACCGAGCTATTTTCTGCTAATTTAAATGAAATTTTCATAGGAGCAAAAACAGTTTTTAAGGCGATATTAACATCATTATTTGTAAAAGCACCAGTAAAGCGTCTGTTTACATCTATTTTATTAGTATTAAATTTTAAATTGTATCGCTTTTCTAGTGTTAAGATAACTTTATGTAAAGGAGCATTGTTAAAGTTACTTTCTCCTTTTAACCAAGATGGTTTCTCTTTAGAAAATTCCCAATTTTCGTTCTTATTATCATATACTCTAAACGCCTTTCCTTTTGTTAAAATAGCTTGGCTATTGTTTTTAGAGGTAGCTTTTACTTTTCCTTCAAAACACTGAACTTCAAAAAAGTTATTTGAAGTATTTACAGTAAACCTGGTACCTAATACGACCACTTTACCTTGTTTGCTATTAACTGTAAATGATTTTCCTCTTTCAACTTCAAAATATGCTTCACCTGTTAAAAATAAATCTCTTTTTTCGCTCCAATTCTTTTTATCGAATTCTAAACTAGCACCAGGTGAAAGATAAGCTGTAGAATTGTCAGGCAATTTAATTATTATTTGTTCACCATATGCAGATGAAAAATTACTGGTATTATTTTTATTGATGTAAAATACAGTTAACAATAAAATAATTGAAGCAGCTGCACTATACATCCATGAAGGCGAAAGTTTAAAAACCTTTTTAGGTTTCTTTTTCGTACTTTTTTCTTCTTTTATTTTATTTAAAACAGTCTCTTTATTATAATGAGGAGCTTTTAGTAATTGAGAAGCATCATTAATTTTTTTATATTGATGATAATCCTCAGAGTCTTTAAATTTATTTAATTCATCCGACGACAAATCATTCGCAATCCATCGAGCTAAAAATGTTTCATCGTTATATTCTTGTTTCATTTTCGTTTTCTTGCTATTTATATTAAGAACAATTAATTTACTAATTACCCTACCTTTTTATTATATTTTACCAATTTTTTCTTTGATAATCAGCAACGCTTTGCTCATTCTTTTTTCTACTGCTTTTACAGAAACACCTACAATTTCAGCAATTTCAGCATATTTTTTCTTGTCGATTCTACTTAAAAGAAAAACCTCTCGTTGTTTTTCAGGTAAATCGGCAATTACTTTTTTTAACTTTTGATAAAACTCTTCCTCTTCTAAAATAAATTGTGGAGTTTCGTTAGTTTTATCTGTAGAAATACTTCTTCTTTGATGTTCTAAGACCACTTTTTTATGTGCTACTTCATTAAAAAAACGATTGTTGGCAACAGTATATAAAAAGGATTTCGCTTTTTCAAAGATTATTTTAGAGCAATTATCCCAAAGTTTTATGTAAGATTCCTGAACAATATCTTCTGCCTGCTGAGTGTTACCACATTTATAATATATGTAGTTTCTTAGGGTTTGAGAGTGTTTGTTAAAAATTTCTTCGAAATTTTTTTGCTCACAAACAGATTTTAAAAGGTCTTTACTCATTGGGTTATTTTTCTAATACAAACAAAGCCGTAAAATAGGGGAGCTAAGTTAGTATTTTTTATAAATAGGTAATTTCATATGCGCCTCTTCATAATGAGGTGTTTTCTTGTACACATAGTATAATTGTGCATAGGTGTTTTTTGCAAAAAGGGTGTCGTTATTTATTTTATCCATCAACGCTTCTTTTACTAACGGATTTTCTTTTAAAAATATAGCCGCAGCATCTTCAAAAACATAGGCAGAAAAACCTTCTTTTTGCTGTAAAATGGTATCAAAGAAGTTCCAGTTAAAAAAAGAGTCGGTAGCCTCGGCTTCTAATGTTTCAATAATATATCTAAGGCCTTCTTGTTGCGTAGAAATATAAATATCTCCTTTTTTAATTTTAACAGGTTTAGTTTCTTTTGCTACAGAAGTGTTATAATGTAAATAATGTCCTTCATAGGCTGTTTTGCGAATGTCAAAATTTGTTATATGTTGTGTTTCTAATGTTAGAAGTGTGTCTTTTTTAAAACGTGTAAAAGCTATTTTATTTTGCTGTAGTCTTTTAACAATTTTATACCAACCTTTTTGTACTATATATGCTTTGGGTATTGTTATTTCTTTGGTGCTTTTAAAGTTGTTGTAATAGGTTACTTTTTTAGTATATGGTTTACTTTTGTCATAAAATAACCTTTTTCCGTTGGTTACTTCACTATCTATATAAGAACCTTCATAGCCTTTGAAATCTAAAGAACTAGGATTGTTTTTATCAACTTTAAAAGTAATAGGATATGTTTTTTTACTTAAAATATCTTTAAGATTTTTTTTACGTAAATCTTTAATTTTAAGAGTGTTTTTCTCCGTGAAATCTAATGTAGAAAATAACAATTCATAGGTTTGCTCTACACGAATTTTATATGGTTTTAACATGTGTGTTTCTACCATTAAACCTAAAGTGTTAAATAAGGTTGTATATCCGGTAGAATATCTTGGCGAGTCGTAAAACTGCGACCATCCTTTTTCGGGAGTATTTCCCCAAACGTTTACATATGGAGTAATGGGAATTTGTTTTTCTGATAAAGAATTTTCTATAAACGGGCGCATTTCTGTTTCTAAAAAAGCACCAAGTTTACCACCTAGTTTATTGTGTTGTGTAAATAAATGTGTAATCGCGTATTGATAATCGGCACCGTTACTTACATGATTATCTATAAAAACATCGGGATTTATTAAATGAAAAATTTCTGCAAAAGCAGCGGCATTTTTAGTGTCTTGTTTTATAAAATCACGATTTAAATCGTAGTTACGAGCATTTCCTCTAAATCCGTATTCTTTCGGCCCGTTTTGGTTGGCTCTAGTATGTGAGTTACGGTTTAATGTTCCGCCAATATTATATACAGGAATTACAGAAATTAAAGAATTTTTATACAATTTTTTTAAAGAATCATTCTGAACGATATCTCTTAAAAGCAACATAGAAGCATCTATTCCGTCGGATTCTCCGGGATGAATTCCGTTATTAATAAGTATTTTGCTTTTAGACGAATCTTTTATGTTTTTTAAAGTCGTTTTTCCGTCTGAATTAAAAACTACTAAATGTAACGGTTTTCCAGAATCTGTTTTGCCTATTTCAAATAAAGATATTTCAGTGTAGGTTTCCGCTAAATCTTCATAAAAAGAAATAACGTCTTTATATTCTGGAGTTTCTGTTCCGTTTGATTTTTCGAAAAGTGTTGTAAAATCATCCGTATTGATGCGCTCTTTTTTACATCCGAAGAAAGCAATTAAACAAAGTAGAATAAGTAGTTTTTTCATTAAAATTTAATTTTTTACAGTACTGGGAACTAAGCCTGTATAATCACCATTATTTCTAATAACATCACGTACAATAGAGGATGATATATAGCTTTTACCAGAAGATGTTAGTAAAAAAACGGTTTCTATTTCTGAAAGTTTACGGTTGGTATGCGCGATGGCTTTTTCAAACTCAAAATCACCAGGATTTCTTAAACCCCTTAAAATAAATTCAGCATTTTGTTCTTTACAGAAATTAACTGTTAAGCCGCTATAAGTAACTACCTTAATTTTAGGCTGATCTTTAAAAGTTTCTTCTATAAAACGTTTGCGTTCCTCTAAAGAAAACATGTAATTTTTATCGGCATTTATACCAATGGCAATAACCAATTCGTCAAACAAGGTAACACCACGTTCAATAATATCTACATGTCCTAATGTAATCGGATCGAAAGATCCTGGAAAAACTGCTTTTTTCATAAGTTTAGTTTTTTAATGCTGTTTCTATAGCGTTGCCAAATAGTGCTGTTAAAGAGATACCGGCACAACTTGCTTGTTGTGGTAAAATACTTGCTTCTGTTAATCCTGGTACGGTATTTATTTCCAAGAAATGAGGCTCATCATTTATAAAAATATACTCGGCGCGCGTAAAACCTTTCATATTTAAAACTTCGTACACGCGTTTTGCTACTTCGGTAACGTTTTTTTCTTGTAATTTAGAAATTCGTGCAGGTGTAATTTCTTGTGATTTACCTTCGTATTTAGCTTCATAATCAAAGAAATCATTTTCTGAAACAATTTCTGTGATTGGTAAAACTTTGGTTTTACCTTCGTATTGAATTACACCAACAGAAACTTCTGTTCCGTTTAAAAAACTTTCTATTAAAATTTCAGAATCTTCTTTATAAGCAACTTCTAATGCGGGAATTAATTCAGCCTTCGTATGAACTTTAGAAATACCGTAGCTAGAGCCTGCATTGTTTGGTTTTACAAAACAAGGTAAGCCAACTTTGGTAATAATTTCATCAATATTTATGTGGTCGCCTTTATTTAAATATACCGAAATTGCTGTAGCAATACCATATTCTTTAATAACACTTAAAGTATCTCGTTTATTAAAGGTTAAAGCCATTTGATAAAAAGGAGCAGAGGTGTGTTTTAATCCGATTAAATCGAAATAAGCTAGTATGAGTCCGTTTTCACCAGGCATACCATGTATTGCATTAAAAACACAATCAAAAACAATTTTATGGCCATTTACATCCGCAGAAAAATCATGTTTATTTATAGGATATTCATTATTTTCTTCATCAACCAAAACCCATTTGTTTTTTAAAACATGAATTTTGTGAGCCGTATATTTTTCTTTATCAAGATGCTTGTAAACAACCGAACCACTTTTTAAAGATATTTCTACTTCAGAAGAATATCCTCCCATAATAATAGCTATGTTTTTTTTCACTTTACTGCTTTTGAATTGTTTTATAATGTAAAATTGTTTGTCTAAGTTTATACAAACTTACCAAAAAAACTCGTTTAAGAGTTAATGAATTAAAAATAGTAATATTTTTACTGTAAATTTGCGCCACCTTACAAAAAAATAATATGAGTAATTTTTCTGAAAAGCTTAAAAATTTATTTCAATTTTTAAAAAGTAAAACCTTCTTTATTCAAATAGGAATAGCGATTGCTTCGTTGTTTATAGTTGTTTTTGTGCTGCAATGGTGGCTAGGAACCACAACGAACCACAATCAAAAAATACAAGTGCCTAATTTGCATGAAATGTCTTTAGAAGAGGTTGAGAAAAAATTAGAAACACTTAATTTAGATTTTATTATAATTGATAGTGCAACATATAATCCTGCATATCCAAAAAAATCGGTTATAGAACAAGATCCTGAAGTAGGAGATTTCGTAAAAGAAAACCGTAAAATATACTTAACTTTAAATCCATCTAAATACAGAGATATTATAATTCCTGATTTAAACGGACGAACAAAAAGGCAAGCAACGACACATTTACAATCTCAAGGTTTTATTGTAGGAAGAGATGTTACTTATGTAAGAGATATAGGAAAAGATGTTGTTAGAGGATTAAAGCACGAAGGAAAAAGAATTACACCAGGAACAAAATTACCGAAGAAAACAACTATCAACCTTATTTTAGGTGATGGTAACTAATTATATAATTGATTCATGCAGGAAGACGCAAATTTAGCAATTGAAAACGACGATTTATACGAACACCATAGGTTTGTAGCTACAGAAGGGCAAGAGCCTTTAAGAGTAGATAAATTTTTAATGAACTTTATTGAAGGTTCAACACGAAATAAGATTCAGCAAGCAGCAAAAGCAGGAAATGTTTTGGTTAATGACGAGATTGTTAAACCTAATCATAAAGTAAAGCCTAGAGACGTTGTACGTGTCGTTTTAGCGTATCCGCCAGCCGAAAATTTATTGGTTGCTGAAGATATTCCTATCGATATAGTCTATGAAGATGATACTGTTATGGTTGTAAATAAACCAGCAGGAATGGTGGTTCACCCTGGGCACGGTAATTACTCTGGGACTTTGGTTAACGGATTAATTCATCATATAGAAAACTTACCAACAAACTCTAATGAACGCCCAGGTTTAGTTCATAGAATTGATAAAGATACAAGTGGATTGTTAGTCGTTGCAAAAACAGAGTTTGCAATGGCACATTTATCTAAGCAATTTTTTGATAGAACTACAGAGCGTTTGTATTACGCATTGGTTTGGGGAGATGTAAAAGAAGACGAAGGAACTATAGAAGGAAACATAGGTCGTAGTTTTAATAACCGTTTGCAAATGGCTGTTTTTCCTGACGGAGATTATGGTAAGCATGCAGTTACACATTATAAAGTTTTAGAACGTCTTACGTATGTTACTTTGGTACAATGTAAATTAGAAACCGGAAGAACACACCAAATTAGAGCACATTTTAAATACGTAGGTCATACACTTTTTAATGATGAGCGTTATGGAGGTAATGACATTTTAAAAGGTACAACGTTTACAAAATACAAGCAATTTGTAAATAACTGCTTTAAAGTATTGCCAAGGCAGGCGTTACATGCAAAGACATTAGGTTTTACGCATCCTACAACAGGAGAGTTTATGCGATTTAATACAGAAATACCTGCAGATATTGAAGCGTGTTTGGCAAAATGGAGAACCTATTCAGAGAATTCGAAACACGAAGAACAAGTCTAAAATATATTATAAAACAAAAAAACCAGCTTCATGAAGCTGGTTTTTTTGTTTTCGGTTTAAGAAAATTATTTTTTTAGATAAGGAGTAATTTTATCAATTAAATCTTCGGGTGATTTTACATAAGCAAAAAAGTTAGCAATTTCTTTTTCGTTGCGTATTAAAATAAAACGAGGAACCATTTTTGTGTTAAATCGTTTTTTTGCTTTATTAAAATAGGCGAGTGCTTCTTTTTTACTTTTATCTAAATCGTTGTAAACTTTTACCATGACAAATTTTTTAGAAAAATCTTGAAATTTTTTAGTGTCATAGGCGTATTTCTGAACAGCTCTGCAAGGCACACATTTTTTTTCTCCTAAATATATAAAAATATCTTTATTGTTTTCTTTGCCGTACATTATGGCGCTGTCAATATCTGTTTGCCAATCAATACCCTGAGAAAAAGATTGAAGACAAGTGAAAAAAGCAATGGTTAAAATAATTTTTTTCATTTTCATAGAATTTATTTTTCTATAAAAATAGGTAAATTATTATAGTCGCATGTTAACTAAACTCATAATTCTATCAAACTGCTCTTTCAAGCCCATATCAGAATTATCAAATTCTATAGCATCATCGGCGCGAACAAGAGGTGAATCTTCTCTGGTGGAATCAATACGATCACGTTCTTGAACATTGTGTAATATTTCGGCATAATTAACCTTATCACCACGATCTAATAATTCTTTATAACGACGTGTAGCTCTTTTATCGGCAGAGGCAGTCATAAATAATTTTAATTCAGCATTTTTAAAAACAACCGTACCAATATCACGTCCATCCATTACAATACCTTTGTTTTTTCCCATTTCTTGTTGTTCGCTTACGAGTTTCTTTCTAACTTCAGAAATAGTGGCTACTTTACTAACTAAACGAGAAACCTCAATGCTTCTAATAGTGGCTTCAACGTTAGTATTATTTAAATACATTTCTGCAAAACCAAGTTCTTCATTAAACTTAAAAGAGAGTGAGATTTTATGTAAATCTGTAACCAATTCTTCCGGATTAAAGTGCGAACCTGAAATGTAATTTTGTTGCATTGCATACAAAGTAACAGCTCTGTACATAGCACCAGTATCTACATAAATATAGCTTAGTTTTTTTGCAAGTTGCTTTGCGATAGTGCTTTTTCCTGTAGATGAAAATCCGTCGATGGCAATGGTGATTTTTTGTTTCATAAATGATAAAGATAAAATACAAATATACATTAGAAATCTATTTTTTTAGGTCAATAACTTCAAAATTAAGGCAAGTTTAAAGAGCTTGTAAATAAGTGTTTTACCTTAGTTTTATGCCTTTAGTTGTTCGTTTAATATAGTTTTTATATATTCACTTATAATATTATCGTGTTAATGCTGCTTTTTTTTAAAAAAAGTGTATTTTTAGCGCCCCTTAAGTACCTCTATAAATGAACAAAATAACTAGAAGCATACAAATACTTTTAGGTATATTACTTATTTGTATTCAATGCAATACAATGTTAGCACAAACATTAAATACCCCTGTTATTGCAGGTGGTGGCTCTGCATGTGATACTTCTGGAGCAACAGATTTTCCTGTCGATTTTTCTTTTAGTGGTAGTGTTTTTGATGATGAGAATGTTTTTTTTATAGAGCTTTCTGATGTCGACGGAAGCTTTGCAGACGCTTCTTTAGTGAAGGAATTAAGGAGATTAGAGAGTACAGCAGCTAATAATTTTAATCAGGCATTTAATATTAGCACAACAATACAATTGCCAGATGGCACTTTTGGTAAAAATTATAAAATAAGAATTCGTACAACTGCTCCAGAAATGACCTCTGAGTCAATTTCTTTTGAAGCTTACCATGATATGGTAGTCGATTCGGAATTAGGAATTAATAATGACGAAGATTTCGCATTGTGTAATGGCGAAAGTAAAGAAGTATCACTAACAACAGCAATTGTTGGAGAATATCAGTGGTTTAGAAGAGTTGGCTCTGTTGATACATTGGTAGCAACAACACAAGACCCTACTTTTACAATAACACAAGCAGGAACTTATTTTGTGGTGATTGACTACGGAAGTTGTGGTGGACCAAAATCAAGATTTATTAATGCAATTGGAATCAGCAATTCAGACGCGCAAATAACAGGTACGGCTACTGTTGAGATTTGTGGAGATGAAGCGCATACGTTTACGGCTAGTTCAAACAATACAAATTATACCTACGAATGGTATCAAGATGATGTTTTAAAACAAACATCTAATTCAAATACGTACACAACACCAACAGCGGGTCAGTTTGGTACCTATCATTTGATAGTAAAGTTAGGCGACTGTGAAGTAAAATCTAACGATGTTGTATTGGCACAAGAAACAACGCCCGATTTTAATGTAAATACAGTAGGTGCTTTAAAAACTATTCTTCTTCCGGGAGAAACAAGAGAGCTTTGTATAACACATGATGCTACTTCAGCTACTATTCAATGGTATAAAGATGATGCTCCTTTAGCTTCGAGAACGCAATTGTGTATGAATGCTACAGAGGCAGGTACGTATTTTGCACGTGTAACCAAAACTTCAGCTACTTCGTGTAATCTTATCGTCGATTCGGAAAAATATGAGTTAATTGCTGTAAAATCGTTCGATGTAACTATTAGGACCGAAACAGCTTATGAAGAGTGTAATACGGTTACAACCGATTTAAGTATTGTAGGTGTTACAGCTATAGGTCAGGATGATGAGCAATATGATTTGTCTGCTGATCAGATAGATATGTTAAATTATCAATGGAAAAAAGATGGAGTAGCTGTTACAGGTGCTACAGAAACCACCTATAATGTTGGTTCTTATCAAGATAATGGAGTTTATACCTTGCAAGTAGGTGTAGGAACATTAACTACAGACTCTAATGAGTTAGCTATAAAACTTATTGTTGAAGATCCAGAAATTACCTCAACATCATCTTCTAATTCATTATGCCCAGGTGGCAATATCATATATACAATAGATGTTTTAGTTGCAGGTTATACCTACGAATGGTTTAAAGACGATGATACTACGGCAACAGCAACAGATGTTAAAGATTTTGCTGTTACAGAAATTGGTGAATATACATTAAAAATAACAGGATTTGGGTGTGAAAAAACATACGCACCAATCAATGTTGTATTGTTTGATGAATCGGTAGTAATGGTAACACCATCAGAAAAAGTAGTACTTATACAAGGGCAAACAGTAACTGTAACAGCATCGGGGGCTGAATCTTATGTTTGGCATTTGGGTGATGATACTGCCGGAACTGTTTTATCAACAAACGAAACTTTAGATGTAACTACATTAGGTTTTTATACCGTTGAAGCTTCAGTAGGTGCTTGTAGTGTAATACTTACTGTTGAAGTTGTAGAGCAAGACGATCAGGTTATCGTACCAAATATTGTTACACCTAATGAAGACGGAATAAACGATACTTGGCAATTATCAAACAAATACGCATTTCAACCATCTGTAGTAATACAATTGTATGATTCGAGTGGAAAAGAAATTTTAAATACAACCGATTATAAAAATGATTGGCCATTAGAAAGTTTAGGAAATCAAAAAATCTTCTATTATAAAATTATAAAAGAAGATGTATTAATTAAAGCAGGAACAATATCTGTATTAGATTAAAGATTTAAGATGATAAAAAAAATTACATTATGTATCGCGTTATTAGTAAGTGTGTTTTCAGTAGAAGCACAATTGTCTGATGATGCACAGCAATACAATAGTTTTACTTCAAGGAATTTTATGAAGTTTAACCGCTTTTTAACGGTTCCTACTTTTTCGGCCTTACGAGAAAGTAAAACAGAGATGACTGCTATTGTACGTAATAGTAATGTAGATTTTGAAGACAACCCAAGATTATATGTTGGGACCTATTCTGGCAAAATGCGAGAAAATGTAGGCGCAGGTGTTGCTATTTATCAACAAGAAGTAGGCGTGTTTAAAGATTTTGGAGCCTTAATAAACTACGCACAACGATTACAATTAAATGAAAACTTGGATTTAACTTTCGGATTTAATTTTTTATATAGCCGAAGAAGTGCCGATGCAGTAAAGGTAAATTCAACAGTACCAGATCCGCAAGTAGCAAACTTTCAGGATGTACCGTTAGTAATGTTACAACCAGCAGTTACCTTATCGTTTGGTAAGTTTGATGTTGGAGTGTTTTTTGAGAATTTAGTAGATTTTAATTTAAAGACTAGCGAAACGGCTACTTCTTTTGGAGAAAAAACATTTTCTGCACACGCAATGTATTCATATGAATTTACCTACGCTTCAGGAATTTTTGAAGGAGCAGATTTAAGAACTCTAGTAATGGCAAGAAAGCCAGGTGAAAATGAGTTTAGTGTTGGTGGTAATGTAATATTAGATTTACCAAAAGCAGGTTGGGTAAAAGCAGGTTACGATAAAACGTATGGTGTTTCTGCTGGAATAGGTGTAAATATTTCAGATAAACTAGCCGTTGGCTTTAGTTATGAGAAAAGCACTTTCGCAGCAACGAATGAAATAGGATTGATTTACAATTTTGGTAAAAAATCATATTCAAGAGAAAGACCAACAAGACGATCTGGTAATGTAAAGGTAACATTACCAGAAAGAGCGCCTAAAAATGAATATAAAAATGAAGAGCATAACGATTTATCAGATGAAATTCAAACAGCGCAAGACTCAATAGATATTTTAAATAAAAAAGTAGATGAGGTTTTACGCTTGTTAAAAAATCAACCAGCGCCACAAAAAGTAATAGTTCCAGCTCCTGTTAAGAACACTACTGAAGCAAAAGACACATCATTAAGAAGAAGGTCAGATAAACCATGGAGACAAAGTACTATTACAACTGTAGGTAGTGGCGGTGGAGGTACCATGTATTATATTGTTTCAGATAGGTATAAGAATAAAGAAAATGTTTTTCCTTTAATTGATAAATGGAAAAGATCGGATGTTGAAGCAAAATATATTTTCGAACCAAAAGAAAAATATTATTATGTATATATAGATAGGTTTGCAAAAGAAGAAGATGCCGTTGAAAAAGTAGAAGAGCTGACAGATAAAACACGAATGTTCGAGAGTGATGATAAAAATGATAAGTCATCAATAGTAATAAAGAAAAGTGGTAAGGACGTAGTTTATGTGGTTAAATTAACCATAGGTACAAGTGGCGAGAGTTACAAAGAACCTAAAACACAGCCTAAAGCAAGAGTAAGAACCATGTCTAACATGCAAGGAGTTGCACCTGGATACTATTTACAAGTTTATGTAAATGGTAATAAAGCATTAGCTGACAGAAATGTTGATGAATTAAGAAATGATGGTATAGAAGCAGGATACTTTATAAATCCTAGGACTGGATATATGCATACATATATAGCAAAAACAGAAACAAGAGAAGAAGCTATTAAGTTGTATAATAATAATTTAAACGGTTCGTTTTACGATCGTAAAACGATAGTACGTATAAAATAATTAATTTGTAAGCCTCTAAAGCAATTAATCCCCGAGAAAAGATGATGAAAAAAATACTTATAATACTAATTTTATTTTTTGCCAATATTACTTTTTCCCAAGAGAAACTTAACTTATTCGATGACTCAAGAGTATCAAATGAATTTAAGCTAGAAGCAAAAAAAGCATCTAGAATTCAAGAGGTATCTAAAGCTAATAAAAAAGCTGATACTCCTTTTACCAACAGATTAGGTGTTGGTGGGATTAATGTTAGAGGTAATATAACCTTTGTTGGTAATAATATATTAAGTATAGACGATTCAAGATTTAATTTTATTGGACCTAATGATGATTTTAATTTTGGAGGAAATAGTAACACTGATTTCGAGTTAGGCTATATTGATATTGATGATGATTTAGGTATTCCTGGGAATAATACTACTTTTTCATCAAGTATGTCTTCACTTAACCTACCTAGTTGTTCAAGAGTTGTATATGCAGGTTTATACTGGGCTTCTATTTATCCATATGATGAATGGAGTGATGAGTCTGATGCTATAAACACTAGAGATGGTGATTTTAATACCATGAAGTTTAAAGCTCCTGGTCAACCGTATCAAGATATAACAGGAACTGTACTTTATGATGATGGAGAAGCTACTCAATTACCTTACGTATGTTACAGTGATGTGACTTCAATAGTGCAATCATTAGGAACTAATTATAATGGAGATTATTTTGGTGCGAATATTAAAGCTACTCTAGGACAAGATTCAGTTGGTCAAGGACTAGGTTCTTCAGCAGGTTGGGTTTTAGTAATTATTTATGAAAATGAAGGGCAATCGAGTAAAAATATTTCGTTATTTGATGGTTTTTCTACTATTGATGGAGTTGTAAGTACAGATGTAACATTTTCTGGATTTACTACAATTCCTTCAGGTCCTGTTAGGGTTCAGTTACTAACGGCAGCCTTAGAAGGTGATAAGCCTTTTGTTGGGGATAGTTTTCAAATATTAAATCAATCAAACAACTATGTAGACATAACTACAGGTAACAATAATCAAACTAATAACTTTTTTAATAGTTCTATAACCAAATTTAATAATTTTGTTAATGATAGAGCACCAACAAGTACAAATACTTTAGGCTTTGATGTTGATTTATTTAACCTAAGTAATCCTTCAAATTCGGTTATCGGTAATGGACAGAGCTCAATTGATCTTAGGTTTACAACAGCTCAGGATGCCTATTTTCCATTCTTAAATGCAATGACTGTTGAAATTATAGAACCAAAAGTTCAATTAATTAAAACAATTGAGGATGCTGCAGGTAATGATATTTCAGGGACAACGGTTGGTTTAGGCTCTGAACTTTTTTATAATATACGTTTTCAAAATGTAGGAACAGATGGTGCAACAAATACAGAGATTATAGATGTGTTACCAAAAAATGTTGATTTTTTACCAGCAGATTTAATCTTACCAGAGGAATTAGAAAGTACACGAACAGATATTTTAAATAATTATGAGCCACCATCAGCAGGTAATGGATTTAGGGGGCGTTTAATATTCGAAATTCCAGATAATCTTGTAGAAGAAGGTGGAGATCTTTATGACATAAAAATAAAAGTTCAGGTAGTAAGTGATTGTAATCAACTAAGAGATGTGTGTTCTAATAGTATTGAAAATCAGGCATTTGCAAATTACGGAAGTGATGTAGGTGGTGCACCTCGTGTTAATGGAGAAGAAAGCTTTGCTGGTCTTGATAGTTGTAATTTTGGAATTGCAGGTACTTCAAACTTTTTGGTTGACACCTCTGGTTGTACTTTCGAAAGATCAGAAGTGCTTTGTGGTGCAAGTATAGATATTGTTGCAGGTAATGGTTTTGCAACTTATTCTTGGGAAGAAGCAAGTAATCCTGGTGTTGTTATCGGAACAGCGCAAACATTAACAGTAACACAAGCAGGAACATATATTGTAACTAAAATAGCACCAGTGGGTTGTATTGATGCAACCGAAACAGTAAATGTTGTTAGTTTTAATGATGAACCAAATCCTTTAGCACCTTTTGCATCACAAGTTTTACCTGAATGTAATGGGTTTGAATTAGCAGAGATTTATTTATGTGGTATTAATAGCTCTGTAGATATAGATTTGCCATTTACAGGTGCTACTACAGTAAATTGGTTTAAGCTAGACGAACCATCTAACTGTGCAGTTAATGCAATTGAAGGGTGTGCTAACTTAGATACAGATTGTGATTGGACAAATATAGGAACAGAGCTAGATAAAAACTTCGATACCGAAGGTGAATACCGTTTAGAGGTATTATACGATGGTCGATGTCCGCAAACTTATTACTTTAACGTATATAAGGCTACGTTAAATCCAACAATAACTACCCAAGATATTGTTTGTGATACACCAGGTAGTATAGCTATTACCAACGTTCCTGATGGTTACGAATACAGTTTAACTGGCCCAGGAGGTTTTAATGAACCATTTTCAACAAATGCTACTTTTTCAATAACTGATGCTGGAGATTATGATTTATCAATACGTTTAATTGGTGCGCCAGCCGGTTCATGTACGTACACACAAGAAAATATTAACATTCAATCGCCATCAATACAATTAAACGTAACAGAAGTAGTTCCTGATTGTTCAGATGATGATATACAAATAACAGCAAGCATTAGTGGCGTTCCAGGGGAGTATTCTTATGAAATTACTAGAGACGGTGTTCCTGAAGCTAGTTCAGGTGGTTTTATAGCAAACAGTAGTCAAACCTATGATTTTAATGACGGAGGTACTTTTGTAATCACCGTAACTACAGTAGACGGTTGTACAGCGCAAGAAACACGTATCATAAATAAACCACCACCAGTTACTTTAACAGCAACCACCACAAAAAATATTTCATGTGTGGATGGATCTTCTGATGGTATTATTACGTTAACCCCAGGCGGAGGAACTTTAGACGCAGGACAAACACATTCGTTTGCATTAGTTTCAATTGATGGTAACTTAGTTACGCCGAAAGTATATACCTCTGATACAACATATAATGTGGCTTTAGGTGATGAGGGAGTTTATGTTTTTGAAGTAATAGATAGTAATGATTGTGCTACAACAGCAACTGCTACAGTTGTTGTAGAACCTGAAGTTCAATTTACAACCAATACAACCGATATTTCGTGTAATGGTTTAACGGACGGACAAATAGCGGTAAGTATTAATGGGCCAGATTTAGGGTATACTTTTGAATACAGCATAGATGCAGGTGCTAATTGGAACGCAACAGGGGTGTTTTCTAACCTTGCAGCAAACCCATCTTATACAGTAAGGGTTAGAGCATCTAAAACAGGATATCAATGTATATATGATATCGAAAATATTGAAATTCAAGAACCAGCTGCATTAACAGGTGGTAGCACAACACATACCGATGACAGTTGTAATGCTAACGGTAATACTATAGGGGGTAGCATAACTTTTACAGATCCAACAGGGGGTACAGGAGCGTATACTTTTTATTATAAATTAGATACAGATGCAAGCTATACAGCAGCTACAAGTAATCCAGTAATTAATTTAGCAGCAGGAACCTATAATATTAGAGTAGAGGATGCTAACGGATGTCCAAGAGATTTAGCTGATGTGATTATAGACCCAATTCCGGGTGCACCAACATTTAACCACACAGTAGTTTATAATTGTGAAGGAGAAGGAGCTATAACAATAACTCCATTTGATGCTTCGTACACCTATACCTTAGACGGTACAGTAGTGCAAACAGGTGCAAATGCAAACGTTTTTACAGAGGTAGCAGTAGGAGCACACTCAGTAAGAGTAAATTATTTCGGAAACTGTAGAGAAGATATTCCGGTAACTGTTGCAGGAGGTAATGCTTTTTCTGGAGATATAAGAGCAACTTCAGATAGTGAATGTTTTGGTTCTGATAATGGTAGTATTACAATAGGAGCAAGTAATGTTATAGGCACAAGTTTTGAATATTCAGTTGATGGCGGAACTACTTGGTCTTTTACAGCAGACAACCCTTACAGAGTTGTAGGTTTAGCTGCAGATACTTACGATGTTTTTATTAGAGAAGTAGATGGCGGAACAACTTGTGTAATAGATTTAGGAGATGTAACAATCACACAGCCAGATGAGTTAACATTAACAGCAGCCGTAGATCAGCAACCAACATGTTCAGGCCCACCAACAGGAACCATTATAGCAACAGCTTCGGGTGGGGTACCACCTTATGAATTTAGTATAGATGATGGTGCTACATGGCAATCATCTAATATATTTAATGACGTACCAGGAAGAGTAACAGACTACATAGTAATGATTCGTGATAGTAGAAACTGTAACGAATGTGGTTGTACTTCAAATTTATTCGAAAATGGTAGTTTCGAGCAACCAACAAGAGCAACAAGAGGTTTTAACCAACGAGATGAAGATGATGTACCTGGTTGGGATACTACAGATCCTTCAAATACAATAGAAATATGGTATAATAATTTTCAAGGAGTGCCTGCTAAAGAGGGGGTTGCTTTTGCCGAATTAAACTCACGAAATCCAGGTTCGTTGTTTCAAGAATATTGTACGCAACCAGGCGATGAAATAAATTGGTCGGTTTCTCATAGAGGAAGATCGGGGGTAGATGTTGCTACTGTTAAAATAGGAGATGATTTAGCAACAGCAGGTATTGTGGAAACAATGACAGACGGTAATTCAGCTTGGGGAGATTACAGTGGAACATATACTGTACCTGTAGGACAATCAACCACAGTTATTGCTTTTGATGCTTTTTCTACAGCAACAGGTAGTTTAAGTGTAGGTAATTTTATAGATGACGTTAAAATTACTATTCTAAGAAACAATTGTGTACCAGTAAATGTGTCAATACAAGAACCAGACGCAGTAGAATTTACCGTAACTCCAGAAACTTGTTACAATGGTAATAATGGTACTTTAACCGTAAATGTAACAGGAGGAAACGATGATTATTTATTTAGTATAGATAATGGTGCAACGTGGGAAACTCCAGATGTAACCACACCAAATCAATATGTATTTTCTAATTTAACAGAAGGTACTTATAATGTAACCGTTCAAGACGGATTAGGATGTACAATACCACCAATAGCTGCAACAATAAACGCACCAATAGATGCTACCGTTGCAACAACAAACCAAACGTGTAACGCTTTAGGTCAAATATCAATTACACCAACAGGAGGAGATGGTAATTACCAATATGTAGTAACACCAATTGCTCCAACAGTAGGTTCAGTAATAACAAGTACAACAAGTCCAATTGATGTTGCCGCGGGTTCTTATACTGTAAGTGTAAGAGATCAAAACGGAGCAGTAGGATTTTGTGAATACACAGAAGATGTAACCATTACAAGAATAGCAGATCCTACGATAGTAGCTACCGAAACACAACCAGATTGTAGTGGAGACACAGGTTCGGTTAGTATTGCTATAACTGATGGAACAGCAGATTACACAACCACTATAACATTACAAGGAGCACCAGGTACAGTACAAACATCAGGTCCATCATCAGATGTTAGCATTTCTTTTAGTGCTTTAGCTGATGGAACGTATGATATTTTAACTACCGATGCCAATGGATGTTCAGATACAGCAGAAATTACAATTGCAGCACCGGATGCTTTAGAAGGTACAGCAGCACAATCGCAAGATTATACGTGTGCTCAATTAGGAGAAATTACGGTAAATAATGTTGAAGGCGGAACAGCACCATACACCTATACATTAAGTGATGGAACTACTGCTACAACATTTACAACAGACACGGTAACTTTTGATCATATATTTGAAGACTTAACGGACGGAACTTATACGGTAACAATAACAGATGCAAATAGCTGTAGTTATACAGTAACGCCAAATATTATCATTGCACCATTACCAACAGCACCAACCTTAACAAGTGCGGTAACTTATAATTGTGACGGAACAGGAACAATAACAATAAGTCCTTTTGATGCTTCTTATACATACACATTAAATACAGGAACACCAGTTGTACAAAATGGAGCAAATGCAAATATTTTTACAAATGTTCCAGCGGGTAATTACACAGTAAGTGTAGCTTACGGAAGCGATTGTACAATAGACGCTACAAATATTGATGTATTAGCAGATCAAGAATTTACAGCACAAGTAACCGACCAATCGAATCCTGTTTGTATTGATGACGCCAACGGAAGTATAGAAGTAACCGCTTATTTCCCTGCACCAACAACCTTACCAGCAGATTTTGAGTATTCATTAGATGGAGGAACAACTTGGAATCCAGCAGCAACAAATCCATTTACAATTCCAAATCTAGAAGATGACACATACAATATTGTAGTAAGACCATCAGGAGCAACTACAGATTGTAATATTGCATTAGCACCGGTAACTTTATCAGATCCATCAGTAATAAATGTAGCAGCAACAGTAACGAAACTAATTACGTGTGATGCTGATCCTACATTAGATGGAGCAACAATAAGTATAGATGGAGTGACATCAGGAGGAAACGGAGGCCCTTATACCTACGAATTGTTTGATAATGCTGCAGGAACAGGCGCACCAGTTCAAACAAGCGCACCTTTTACCGATATTGATACCGCAGGCGATTACTGGGTAGTAGCTACAGATGCACGAGGTTGTACATCAGCACCAGTACCAGTAAATGTGCCAGATGCAATACTTGTAACATTTACTGTAACGCCAGAAGTTTGTTATAATGCGACTAGCAATAACGGTACGCTAACAGTTAATATTCTAACAGGAAACGGTAACTATTTATATAGTTTAGATGGAGGAACGACCACGCAAACATCAAACATATTTACTGGTTTAACAGACGGTACGTACGATGTAACTGTAACAGATGGCTTTAATTGTACGGCAACAGTAACAGGAACCGTAATTAATCCGCAAATAGATGCTACTATTGCAACTACCAACGAGCATTGTAACGCTTTAGGTCAAATATCAATTACACCAACAGGAGGAGATGGTAATTACCAATATGTAGTAACACCAATTGCTCCAACAGCAGGTGCAGTAATAACAAGTACTACAAGTCCAATTGATGTTGCCGCAGGTACTTATACAGTAAGTGTAAGAGATCAAAACGGAGCAGTAGGATTTTGTGAGTACACAGAAGATGTAACCATTACAAGAATAGCAGATCCTACGATAGTAGCTACCGAAACACAACCAGATTGTAGTGGAGACACAGGTTCGGTAAGTATTGCTATCAGTAACGGAACAGCAGATTATACAACCACCATAACCTTACGAGGAGCACCAGGTACTTCACTAACATCAGGTACATCATCAGATGTTAGCGTTTCTTTTAATGGTTTAGTTGACGGAACCTATGATATTGTAACCACGGATGCTAATGGATGTTCAGATACAGCAGAAATTACAATTGCTGCACCAAATGCATTGTCAGGGACAGCAGCGCAATCGCAAGATTATACGTGTGCTCAATTAGGAGAAATTACAATAGAAAATGTAGCAGGAGGAACAGCACCATATACCTATACATTAAGTGATGGAACTACTGCTACAACATTTACAACTACAAATGACACTTATACATTTACAGATTTAACGGACGGAACTTATACCGTAACAATAACAGATGTAAATACGTGTAGTTTTACGGTAACGCCAGATATAATAATAGCACCATTACCAACAGCACCAACCTTAACAAGTGCGGTAACTTATAATTGCGACGGTACAGGAGTAATAACAATAAGTCCTTTTGATGCTTCATATACATACACACTAAATACAGGAACCCCAGTTGTACAAAATGGAGCAAATGCAAACATTTTTACAAATGTACCAGTTGGTAATTATACAGTAACTGTAGATTACGGAAGCGATTGTGAAATAGATGCGACTAATATAGATGTTTTAGACAATCAAGAGTTTACAGCACAAGTAACCGACCAATCGAATCCTGTTTGTATTGATGATACTAACGGAAGTATTGAAATAACAGCAGCATTTCCATCAGTAGCACCAACAAGTTTTGAGTATTCATTAGATGGAGGAACAACTTGGAATCCAGCAGCAACAAATCCGTTTACAATACCAAATTTAGCAGATGGAACCCATAATATATCGGTACGACCAGATAATAGCTCACCAGCAGCATGTAATATCACGTTAGATCCGGTAACTTTATCAGATCCATCAGTAATAAATGTAGCAGCAACAGTAACCAAACAAATTACGTGTGATGCTGATCCTACATTAGACGGAGCAACAATTACCATAACACCAACAACATCAGGTGGAAATGGAGGCCCTTATACCTACGAATTGTTTGATGATAACGCAGGAGTACCAGGAACTTCAGTTCAAACAGGCGCACCTTTTACAGATATTGATACCGCAGGAGATTACTGGGTAGTAGCCACAGATGCAGAGGGTTGTACATCAGATCCAGTATTGGTAAATGTACCACCAAGGCAAACAATTGTATTTACGGCAACTCCGCAATGTTACGACGGGGCTAACGGAATTATAGATTTAGATGTTACTAATGGTAACGGAACTTACGAATACAGTTTAGACGGTACTAACTTTACGCCATTTGCACCAGCCAATGCTATAACATTTAGTATTACAGGTTTATCTAGTATTGCCTACACGGTAACTATTAGAGATATTGCTGGTTGTACAGAAACTGCTAACGTTACTATAAACGATGCTTTAGTTGCCTCTGCAACACCAACTGATATAAGTTGCGCAGACGGTCAAATACTAGTAAACCCAACAGGTGGTTCTGGTACGTATGTGTTCTCAGCAGTGCCAGATGGTAATGCTGCAGGAGCATTTTCAGCAACAAACCCTATTGTAATTGCGGCAGGAGCTGCAGGTACATACGATGTGTATGTGCAAGACGATGCCGGCTGTGAATATATAGTACAAGATGTTATTGTAAATGCTATAACACCAGTAGCTATTACAGCAACAGCCAATGAGCCAACATGTAATGGAGATACCGGAAGTATTGATGGTATAGTAACAGCTAATACAGGACAAGCTCCCTACACAATTACCCTTGCAAATAGCGGAGGTATTATAGGAGCAGAAACATTAACAAATTATACAGCAAGTACTTTTAGCTTTAATAATTTACCAGCCGAAACATATACGGTTGAAATTACAGATGCTTTAGGATGTATAAGTACTGTAACTCCATTAACTTTAGCGAATCCACCAGCTATTGTAATGGATATTGAAGGGGTTTTACCTCCAGGTTGTGCTGTAGACCCTTCTTTAACAGGTTTTAATTTTATCAATATTGATCCTAATGATTATTTACCAAATACCTTACAATATAGTATTGATAATGGAGTAAATTGGATAGATTTTACATCAACAAATGGTCAAGTAAGAAATTTAAATTCTGGAGATAAAGTAGAACCCGTTTTAAGAACTATTGACGGTTCAGCTAACCAACTTTGTTTAGTAGCTTATGGTGAATATGAAATATTGTATAATGTAACAGGATTAATTGTAGATCCAGTTGCAAACCCAGGAAACTGTGCGGTAGGTTTTTCAGTAACTGTTGAAGCTCTTAATAGTGCGGGGCCTTTTGAATTTGCTATAAATTCACCTTCAGGATGGGTAGGGCCAGATAACAATGGTAATAATGGAACTTCAGGTGATCCAGATAGAACTCATACATTTACAGGTTTAACTCCTGGTTTAACGTATGAATTTTACGTAAGAGATACAGTTACTGGGTGTATTGAACAAAATAATGAAGATCTTTATATAACTTATACTCCTTCAGTACCAATTACGAGTGTAGTAGATAATCAATCTTGTTTTGGTGTAGATGCTGGTCAAATAACATTTTCAATAGATAATACAAGTATGGATTTATCTAATAATTTTACTTGGACACTATATGAAAGAGACCTGGTAACTAATTTAGGAAATGCAGTAGCTGCTTATACAAATATATCTCAAACAGGTCTTGCAGATATTATTGTTAATGGTTTAGCAGCAGGTACGTATTATATTGTATTAACAAATGATATTGGAACATGTGATTTTGGTAGTACAGATGTTTTAATTAATGAAGGAACAGAGATTACAGGTCAAGTATCTAAAGTAAGAGATATTACATGTAGTGTAGATGGTGAGGTTAGGATAGAGAATGTAACAGGAGGTTTTCCTGGTTATACCTATACATTTAATGTAACAAATGGTACTGGTGTTTTATCAGGAAATACTATTACTGTTGCTGAGAGTACTGTTACAGGAACACCAGTAACTGTTGAAGTTTTTGCACAAGATTCTAATAGTTGTGGCCCTGTAAGTATAGGTACGGTAGATTTAACAGTAAGTCAACCACCAACAATTACCAGTGTAACGCCAAGTAGTTGTGGAGTTAATAACACTATTACAATAGTTGCAGCCGGTGGTACGTCACCCTACCGTTACTCAATAGATAACGGAGTAACATTTAGCGCACCAACAACTAACACAACATATACAGCAACAGGGTTGTCACCTGGAGACTATGATATAGTGGTAAGCGATGCTAACGGATGTGAAGTAAATAACGCAGGTACTACAACTATTCAACCAGATTTAGATTACACCTTAGATTTAACTAAAAATTTAACTTGTGATCCTGCACCAACAGAAGCAACCTACAGAATAGAGAATGTAACAGGTAGTGGATCTTATACCTATGAAATAAATGGTGCTGTAAGTGGAAACATAGTGCTTGCAGGTACAACTTTACCAGCTACACCATTTGTATTTAGCACTGCAATTGCAGATGAATACACCATAACAATTACAGATACTGCAGAAAACTGTACAAACACAAAAACGTTTACAGTTGCACCAGCTGTAGTACCCGTATTTACAATATCTGAAACAGATGCAACGTGTAATGGTGCAGCCAACGGAAGTATCGCAGTTAATGTAACCGCAGGATTAACACCGTTAACATATAGTATAGCTCCAGTAGCAGGAACATGGGATGCAGCAAGCAATTCATTTATTAACTTGCCAGCAGATACCTATACAGTAAGAGTAACAGGAGCTAATGGGTGTTTTTCAGAAGAAACAGAAACAGTAAATGATAATCCAGCCTTAACAGTAACTGCACCAACAGCAGTTCAGTTTGGATGTACAACAGGTAACGATGTAAACAATGCTACGTTAAGTATAAGAGCAGAAGATACATTTGGAGTTTCAGGAGGAACAGGTACTTATACAACTGTAGAATTATACCAAGATGTAAATGCAGATAACTCGGCAGATAATTTATCAAACACAGCAGACGATGTTTTAGTAAACACCGTAACGGTAACATTACCAGTTTATGAATTTTCAATAAGCGATCTTGCAGGCGGTAGTTATTATGTACGTATTGTAGATAGTGCAAATTGTGAAGCAGT